>JAFDHW010000094.1:1985-9958 GCA_019308705.1 Deltaproteobacteria bacterium | reverse complement strand
TTTCCCGCCCTTCCCCGAGGGCGCAAGGTCCACGCCATGCCACGACCACGACGAAAGGGAAAAGAGCTGTTCCACCTGCATGAACCGGATTACGACCGCCCGATCTATCGCTTGTCCGAGTCCACCCGCAAAAGAATTGTGCAGAACCTGGAGTTTCTCTACGGCAAAGCCGCGGCCGCGGAATGCATAAAGGAGGTCGAGCGCCTGATCCAGGTGTATTGGGCCCACAAGTCCGACCCCATGATCGCCTGGGAAAGAACGTTCGACCCGGCCCAGCGGTTCACCGAGGAGGACGTGATCCTCATCACCTACGGCGACCTGATCCACCACCCGGACATGACGCCCCTGGACACCCTGGCCCACCTGGCCAGGACATACCTCAAGGGCACCATCAACACCCTGCATCTTCTGCCTTTTTTCCCCTACTCCTCGGACCGGGGGTTCGCCATCACGGACTTCGAGGAGGTGGACCCGCGCCTGGGCTCCTGGGACGACCTGGAGGATCTGAAGGCGGATTTTAGGCTCATGTTCGACGCGGTGTTCAACCACGTTTCGTCCCAGAGCCGGTGGTTCTGCGAGTTCCGGAACGACCACCCCCGGTACCGGGACTTCTTCATCGTGTTCTCCACCAAGTCCACCCTCACGCCGGAGCAGATGCGCATCATCACCCGGCCCCGTCCCACGGAAGTCTTGACCGAGTTCTCCACGCTCCGCGGCCACAGGTGGGTGTGGACCACCTTCAGCAAGGACCAGATCGACCTGAACTACAAGAACCCCGAGGTGCTGTTGGAGGTCCTGCGCATCATGCTGGTGTATTTGTACCGGGGCGCGGACATCCTGCGCCTGGACGCGGTGACCTACCTGTGGACCGAGCCCGGCACCCGGTGCGCCCATTTGGAGCAGACCCACGCCATCATCCGGCTGTTCCGCGCGGTGCTGGACGCGGTGAACCCCGTATGCGCCCTGATCACGGAAACCAACGCGCCCCACGCCGAAAACGTGACCTACTTCGGCACCGGCCTGGACGAGGCGCACATGGTGTACAATTTCGCCCTGCCGCCGCTTACGCTCCACGCGTTCCAGAACGAAGACGCCAGCCGCCTCACCCAATGGGCCCAGACCCTTTCCCACGTGTCCCCCCAGGCCACCTACTTCAATTTTTTGGACAGCCACGACGGCATCGGCGTGACCCCGGTGGCCGGCATCCTGTCCAAGGAGGAGATCGAAGACATGGCCCTTAGGGTGGTGGAGCACGGGGGGTTCATCTCCTACCGCAAGGAGGGTGACGGCACGGTTTCGCCCTATGAACTGAACATCACCTGGTTTTCCGCGGTGAACCGGGAAGACGCGGACGAACCGGCGGAAATCCAGGTGAAACGCTACCTGGCTTCCCGGTCCATTGCCCTGGTGTTCATGGGGGTGCCGGGCATCTACGTGCATGGCCTCCTGGGCTCGCGAAACGACGCCGAGGCCGTGATCCACGAAAAGGAAACCCGCAGCATCAACCGGAAGGTCTTGGACGCCCAGTGGCTCCTGGCGGCCCTGGACGACCCGGAATCCATGACCTACAAGATATCCCGGCCCTACGGCCGGATGATCTACAAGCGCACCCGCCACACCGCCTTCCACCCCAACGGCGGACAAAAGGTGCTCTCCCTGGACTCCCGGGTGTTCGCCGTGGCGCGCACCTCGCCGGACAAGGCCGAAACCATCCTGACCATCACCAACGTGAGCAGCCAGGGGTTCACCCTGCCTCTGGACCATGCCCGCACGGGCATTTCCGCCGCCCGTTTTTTCGACATCCTGGGGAAGACGCGACACAAAACCACCCAGGGTTCGTTTTCCCTGGAGGTGGAACCCTACGGTGTATACTGGCTTTTGGCGGAACATTAATGCGTTGCTTCAACCCCACCTCTCCCGAACGGCGCGCGCCAGCCCAGCCCCTGCCCGTTTGGCCTGCTCCAGGTATTCCGGGTGCTCCAGCACCGCGCCCTTCTCGTCCAGGCCGCGGTATAGAAGCGGTTCCAAGGGCTCGGCCTCCAGCACGTCGAACAGGTAACGAACGGACAAAAGGGCGCCGTCGAACAGCTTCTTTCCCCGGGTGGCCCCCGCGCTGATGAAAAGCCCCACGCGCCGGGGCTCCCTTTTTGCCGCCTCATCCAGCCAGTACTTTTTCACCCACAGGCTCTGGCACCGGTCCATGAAGATCTTGGTGTGCGCGGAAACCGTGTAGAAGAAGATGGGCGAGGCCAGGATGACGGCACGGGAGGCCAGGACGGCGTCCGCGATCTGTTGGAAATCGTCCTTGATCACGCACCGCCCGTCCTTTTTGCACCCGTAGATCTCCAGGCAGGGAGAGAGTTTCATGTCCCGGAGCACGAACTCCCGGACCTTGGCCCCTTCCGTTTTTGCCCCATCCACCGTGTGTTTCAGGAGCGTGGACGTGTTGCCGTCCTTGCGCGGACTTCCGTATATGGCCACGAGATCCGGCATGAGTCCTCCACGAAACCCGGATTATTCACGAAGTCTGATTTTCGTTGGCAAGGGCAGAGGAACGAGGGAACATATCGTTTCGTTGCGGGCGAAATTTCTCATGAATAATCCGGATGAAAAGGGGTTTACTGAAAACCCAAAAGCCCTTACAAAACGGAATCAAGACCTTTTTCGGCGGGCGGCCGGCCCTGGTGTTGTACCGTTCCCCCCGGCCCGCGCACAACCCTCAAAACCCGCCGCAAGGCCGGGCGGTTTGCTACGGAGGCCATGATATCCCCGGACCTTGTCCAGGAGCCCATGCCCGGAAAAAGACTGCTGTTCTTTTCCGGCGACACGGTTACCTTCCGCCTGCGGCTGCCCTCCCCCCAGCCGGGAAAGGCCTGGCTGCGCACCAACGTGGGAAACGCCAGGATGCGCGCGGCCGAGATCATCGCGCAGACCGAGGCGGACCGCCCTCCCCTGGCCACGGACTGGCGCGACCTGCCCATGCGCAGGATCACCGAGGGCGTGTTCGAGATCGTGTTGCCGCTCACCGAGCCGGCCCACCTGGAGGCCAAGGCTTTTTTCCTGCCCCAGGGCAAACGGACCCCCCTTTGGCCGCCGGGCGACAACACGGTGCTCAACGTGAAGCCCGCGCGCATGTGCGCGGCCAACACCATGTACTGCGCATTCGTGCGCCAGTTCGGCAACAACAAGGACGGCAACGGACAACTTCCGCCGGACAAGGCGGGCTGCCCGCAAGCCTTGGACGACGAAGGCTGGACCGCCATCCCACCGTCGGGCACGTTCCGGGACTTCATCGGGCATTTGGACTTCATCATCCACGAACTGGGCTGCCGGGTGATCCAGCTTCTGCCCATCCATCCCACGCCCACGGTGCATGCGCGCATGGGCCGGTTCGGCAGCCCCTACGCGTCGTTGTCCTTCTTTTCCGTGGACCCGGCCCTGGCCGTCTTCGACCCCGCGGCCACGCCGCTGGACCAGTTCCTGGAGCTGGTGGACGCGGTCCACGCCCGGCAGGGCCTCCTGTACCTGGACATGGCCGTGAACCACACGGGCTGGGCCGCCCGCATCCACGAGACCCACCCGGAGTGGCTAAAGCGCGATGAAGAAGGCCGCATCGTGTCCCCCGGGGCCTGGGGTGTCGTCTGGGAGGACCTGACCCAGCTGGACTATTCCCACCGCCGCCTGTGGGAGTACATGGCCGGGGTGTTCCTCACCTGGTGCCGCAGGGGCGTGGACGGGTTCCGGTGCGACGCGGGGTACATGGTGCCGGTCCCGGCCTGGACGTACATCACCGCCCGGGTGCGCAGGGAGTTCCCGGAGACCGTGTTCTTCCTGGAGGGTCTGGGCGGCAAGCTTTCCACCTCGCGGGACATCCTGAACCTTTCGTCCTTCGACGGCGCGTATTCCGAGCTTTTCCAGAACTACGACCGGTCCCAGATCCAACACTACCTGCCCACCGTGCACCCCATCAATGAGTCGGACGGGCTGTTCTTCCACTTTTCCGAGACCCACGACAACAACCGCCTGGCCGCGGTTTCCCCTACCTGGGCGTCCATGCGCACGGCCCTTTGCGCCCTGTTCTCCCCGTGCGGCGCGTTCGGGTTCTCCAACGGCGTGGAGTGGTTCGCCACGGAAAAGATCCAGGTGCATGAAGCCAATTCCCTGAACTGGGGCGCCGAGCCCAACATGGTGGGGTTCATCAACCGTCTTTGCCGCATCCTGGCCTTCCACCACGCTTTTCACCCGGGAACGCACCTGTCCCTGGTGCACAAGGGCCCGGGCAACCAGGTGGTCCTTTTCCGGAACCACGCAAAATCCGGCAAAAAGCTTCTGGTCGCCGTGAACCTGGACCACGAGCACGAGGTGGACGCCTCTTGGAGCCCGTCGCTGGCCAGGCTGCCCCACGCGCCCTTGTACGACCTGGTTTCCGGCAACGAAAAGGAGGTTTCCAGAAGCCCCTCCGCGTGGTCTGTGCGCCTTGGCCCGGGCCAGGCCGTGTGCCTGACCCCGGACAAGGAGGACCTGGAAGCCCTGGAAAGCACGCCGTCCGGTCCGGCGGGCTTTGGCCGGGTTCGCTGGCAGGCCCTTAGGGCCATGGCCCTGGGCGCGTGGATGCGCACCGAGCCCTCCTGCGACCTGGCCGGGTTGGACCCGGACCAGCTGGCGCACGCCTTGAAGCAGGACCCCCTGGAGTTTTGCCGGTTCTTGAACAAGAACACCGAGGAGCCCCTGGCCGCCGCCTTCACCTGGCCAAGAGACGAAAACCGCGTGGTCATGCTCCCTCCGGGACACTTTCTTTTGATCCGAAGCCCCCTTCCCTTCCGCGCCCGGCTGGTGAGGGGCGTAGAGACCCTGGCCGCAGCCGAGGCCCTGGAAACGGACGCGGGCGGCTGGTTCGCCCTGGTTTCTCCGCCGGAGCCGCCGCGGGAGCACGAGGTCCTGGACCTGGTTCTCACCGTGTATGAAAACGGCGGCGGCTCCACCCGCGCCGCCAAGCTGCTTTTGCTCTCAGACCCGGAAAACGCCCGGGCCAAGGTCAGCTTTGACCGCGACCAGGCTCTTTCCCGGCCCCTGCTGGCCCTCGGCACCAACGGCCGGGGCGGCATGATGCGCGCCCATGCGCGGTTCGGGGAACTGGCCTCCAAGTACGACGCCCTTCTGGCAGCCAATTTGAGCTCCCTGTACCCCGAGGACCGGCGGGTGCTGTTTTCCCGGTGCCGGGCATGGGTGGTGTTCCAGGGCTATTCCCGGGAGTTCAACCAGAGCTGCCTGGAGTCTTTTGCCGTTGGGGAGGATTCCTCGGCCCGGTGGCTGTTCGCCGTGCCCACGTTCCAGCGCCAGCACGTGCTGGTGGAGGTCTGCGCGCGCATGGTGCCGGAAAGGAACGCCGTGGTCCTGGAGTTCTCCCGCCAGGCCCGCCGGGGCCGGAAGGACGTGCTTGCCGACGCCCAGCCCGTGACCCTGATCCTGCGGCCCGATGTGGAAGACCGGAGCTTCCACGAGACCACCAAGGCCTTCACCGGCCCGGAGGAGGCCTTTCCCAGGGCCATTTCCGCAAAGCCCGGCGGATTCTCCTTTGCCCTGCAAAGCGGACAAACCCTGTCCGTGCGCCTGGTCCCAGGCGCGTTCAACCAGGAGCCCCTGTGGACCTACATGGTGCACCGCCCCCTGGAGGCGGAACGGGGCATGGACCCGGATTCCGACCTCTTCTCGCCGGGGTGGTTTTCCACGGAGCTGTTCGGCGGAAAAAAGGCCATGCTCACCTGCGGGCTGGAGCAGGAAAAGCCCTCCTTCGCCTCCCCGGCCAAATCCGCCTCCCTGGGCCGGGAAGACATTCCCTTAAAGGACGCCCTGCGTTCCGCCATGGACCATTACGTGGTCCGCCGTGGCAAGGGCAGAACCGTGATCGCGGGCTATCCCTGGTTCCTGGACTGGGGCCGGGACTCGCTCATCTTCCTGCGGGGGTATATCGCTGCGGGCCGCACCAGGGAATCGCAGGAAATCCTCAAGAACTTCGCCCGGTTCGAGGACCGCGGCACCCTGCCCAACATGATCCGGGGAAACGACGCCGGGGATAGGGACACCTCGGACGCGCCCCTGTGGTTTTTGGTGGCCCTGTCGGACCTGGTGCAGAAGGAAGGGAACGCGGATGTTCTGGCCGAGGACTGCGGCGGCCGCACCATGGGGCAGGTGGCGGAATCCCTGGTGCGCTCCATCATGGACTGTGCGAGCAACGGGGTGGCCATGGACCCGGAAACGGGCCTGTTGTTCAGCCCGGCCCATTTCACCTGGATGGACACCAATTACCCGGCGGCCACGCCACGGGAGGGGTATCCCGTGGAAATCCAGGCCCTGTGGCACGCAGGGCTCGTGTTCCTGGCAAACCACGTGAAAAAGGAGCCCTTTGACGGGCTGGCCCGAAAAGTGCGCCAGGCCGTGGAGGAGCTGTATCCGCTGAAGCAAGGGTATCTTTCCGACTGCCTGCTCGCCTCGCCAGGAACAGGCGCGCGCCAGGCAAGGCCGGACGACGCGCTTCGGCCCAACCAGCTTCTTGCCGTGACCCTGGGCGCGGTCCGGGACAGGAACCGGGCCCGGAGCATTTTGGCGGCGTGCGAACAGCTCCTGGTGCCGGGGGCCATCCGCAGCCTGGCCGACCGGCCGGTGTCCGTGCCCCTTGTCGTGGAGCGCGACGGGGTGGTCTTAAACGACCCGCTGAATCCCTACTGGGGAACCTACCAGGGCGACGAGGACACGCGGCGCAAGCCCGCCTACCACAACGGCACGGCCTGGACCTGGCTCTTTCCCTCCTATGCCGAGGCCTGGGCGCTGGCCTACGGCAAGGGGGGCGAGGCAACGGCGAGGGCGTGGCTTGGCTCGGCCACCGTGCTGCTCAACCAGGGGGCCGCCGGGCACCTGCCGGAAATCGTGGATGGAAACGCCCCCCACGCGCCCCGAGGGTGTGACGCCCAGGCATGGGCGGCCAGCGAATTTTTCCGGGTCCTTTTGCTCCTTTCGTCCAAAAAGGGGGCGAAAAATTCACCCTGGTCCACCAGGCCGCCGTGAGCTTTGTGTAAGCATCCGATTTTCTCTTGCATGCCGGGGCAAATAAAGGGAACCTTGAATTTCTTCCAGAGGCCGGCCGCCGCCCGCCAGTACGAAAAGAGTCCCGACGAGCCGCAGGCCGCCCGATGAACACCCCGAAAAAAACGGCTGGACGAAAATTTCTTTTTCCGCGAAAGGTGACCTTGCATGGGAACGGTTCAACTCTTCCAGGTCTTTCCGGCCATTCCCGAACCCCTGGCTTTTCTCGAAACCCTAAGCCGCAACCTCTGGTGGTCCTGGCACCACGACGCTAAGCAGATGTTCCGCCGCGCGGACCCGGAAAGCTGGGAAAAATCCGGGGAAAACCCCTTGGCCTTTTCCACCATGATCTCCCAGAAGCGCCTGGAGGAGCTGGCCACGGACGAGAGTTTTCTGGCCCACCAGAAAAGGGTCCAGGAGAAATTCGAACGGGAGCTCGGGGCTCCCCTGCAACGGGCCGATGGCATAGATGACGGCGGCAAGGTGGCCTATTTCTCCATGGAGTTCGGCATCCACGAGAGCGTGCCCCTGGTGGCGGGCGGCCTTGGGGTACTGGCCGGAGACCACCTGAAGGCGGCAAGCGACCTGAAGGTCCCCCTGGTGGGAGTGGGCCTGTTGTACCGCCACGGCTATTTTCGCCAGCTTCTGGACCACGATGGGTGGCAGCAGGAGGAATACCCGGTCCACAACATGTACCACCTTCCCGTGACACGGGTGCTGGACAAAAACGGCCAGCAGGTGACGGTGTCCGTGGAGGGGCCGGACTCCAACATCTTCATCAGCGTGTGGAAGCTGAACGTGGGCAGCGTGCCGGTGTTTCTCCTGGACACCAACATGCCCGAGAACCCGCCCCTTTTTCGGGAAATCACCTCTCGGTTGTACGCGGGCGAGCC
>JAFDHW010000094.1:0-1926 GCA_019308705.1 Deltaproteobacteria bacterium | reverse complement strand
CTGCTCCAGGAGATCGTCCTGGGCGTGGGAGGCATCCGCGCCCTGGAGGCCGTGGGCATCCATCCCGTGGTGTGCCACATGAACGAAGGCCACTGCGCGTTTTTGAGCATCGAGCGACTGCACCAGTGCATGAAGAGGCACCACGTGGACTTGAAAACCGCCATGGAGATCGTGCCCCGGTCCACGGTGTTCACCACCCACACGCCGGTGGCCGCCGGCCACGACGAGTTTCCCGCCTTCATGGTGCGGCCCTACCTGGCTCCCCTGGCAAAGCTTCTAGGCACCACCGAGGACACGATCCTCTCCTGGGGCCAGGCCGACGGCGCGGGGCCGGACGGGCCGTTGTCCATGTTCGTCCTGGCCATGCGCATGGCCGAGCACATCAACGGCGTAAGCCGCCTCCACGGCCGGGTTGCCCGCAACATGTGGAGCCACGTGTGGCCGGGCATCCCAGAGGACGAGGTGCCCATCACCCACGTGACCAACGGCGTGCACCCCGCCACCTGGGTGTCGTTGGAGTTCGACCTTCTGTTCAACCGCTACCTGGGGCCGGAGTGGGACCTGAGACATTCGGATCCCGCGGTCATCAACCGCGTGGACGCCATCTACGACGACGAGCTGTGGCGGTCCCACGAAATGTCCCGCTCCCGCCTGATTCGCTATTGCCGGGACCGTATGGTCAAGCAGTTCTCCCGCAGAAACGCGCCAAGGGCCCTGGTTGAGGAAGCCGCCTCCGTGCTGGACCAGGACGTTTTGACCATCGCTTTCGCCCGCCGGTTCGCCACCTACAAACGAGCCTATCTCCTGTTCCAGGACCCCGAGCGCCTGGAAGCCCTGGTGAACGACCCCAACCACCCGGTGCAGATCATCTTTGCGGGAAAGGCCCATCCCAAGGACAACGAGGGCAAGGACATGATCAAGTCCCTGGTCCAGACCATACGGCGGCCGGGCTTGAGAAAGCGCATCATCTTTCTGGAGGATTACGACATGGCCATCGCCCGGCACCTGGTGCAAGGCGCGGACGTGTGGCTGAACAACCCCCGCCGGCCCCTGGAAGCCTGCGGCACTTCGGGCATGAAGGCGGCGTTGAACGGCGTGCTGAACGTGAGCGTGCTGGACGGCTGGTGGGCCGAGGGGTACGAGCCTTCCCGGGGCTGGGCCGTGGGCCGGGGCGAGGACTACAGGGACCACCAATACCAGGACGCCACGGAATCCAAGGCTCTGTACAACGTGCTGGAAAACGACGTCATCCCCACCTTCTACGAGCGCAGGGAAAGCGACACCCCCAAGCGGTGGGTGAAAATGATGAAGGAATCCATAAAGATGGCCCTGGCGGATTATTCCAGCCACCGCATGATAGCCGAGTACCGGGACCGGTTCTACCGCCCTTCCGCGGCCAAGGCCAAGACGCTCGTCGCGGACCGTTCCGCCGCAGCCAAGAGCCTGGTGGAACAGCACGCGCGGTTGAAGGCGCTGTGGCCGGCCGTGCGCCTGTCCACTCCCCAACGCGACCGGTCCGGGTCCATGCGGGTGGGGGATTCCTTCAAGGTTTCCGTAGAGGTTTTTCTGGGCGAGCTTATGCCTTCGGAGGTTTCCGTAGAGCTTTACTACGGCGAACTGGAGGACATGGATGCCTTGAGAAGCGGCGAGGCCGTGCCCATGGGCGTTGCCAAGGAGCTGGGGGGGTCCCGCTACCTGTACGAATGCACCATAACCTGCGGCTCCGCAGGCCGGTATGGGTTCACCGCAAGGGTGCTGCCCGCGGGCGACAAGCGCATCCGGTTCTCCCCCCACCTGATCACCTGGGCCTAGCCCGGATTATTCATGAGCAATTTTGCCCGAGATCGAATTTTTCTTTAGTTTCAATCCGTTGGAGCTGTTTTTTGGGTCTTGCGCCAAAGACAGTCTGATTATTTGAGGAATTCT
>JAFDHW010000093.1 GCA_019308705.1 Deltaproteobacteria bacterium | reverse complement strand
ATGGCAGCATTCCTCCAATAATCAGACCGTCTTTGGCGCAAGACCCAAAAAACAGCTCCAACGGATTGAAACTAAAGAAAAATTCGATCTCGGGCAAAATTGCTCATGAATAATTCGGGGTAGGAATCCCCCATCTGCCGGATGGACAGCATCTCTTCGGTTTCCATCAGTTCCGCCCTGCCCGAGGACCACAGGCTCTCCAGCACCTGGTCGAACCGGGGGGCTTCCCAGCCCAGGGACTTGCGCAATGCGTGGATGCGCACCCATTTGCCGTTTTGGGCCAGCTTGCGGTAGGCGGCTTCGAACGCCCCCTCGTCCCCTTCCCCGGAACCAATGGAAACGTTCTCGGCGGGCACCCGCTTCTGCAGGTCCTCCACTTCCCGCTCCAGGATGCGAAGCCGCTCTTCCAGGCGCCGGATGCGTTCTTCCATGGGTTCCCTCCCGTCCGTGAGATCCAACCGAACAAACTACTATCACACTAATACCGTCCGGGGTTGCCCGCAATGCGGTTGCCCGCCCAAGACGCCGCCGGTATACTGCCGCAGTTGCATGAACTTTTGCGCGAGGACTTCTCGGGGAATTAGGAAATCGCCATGGAACCCGCCGTGCTTTTCGAACAAAGGGGAGCGGTGGCCCTCATCACCCTGAACCGGCCGGACCGCCGGAACGCCATGAACCAGGAGCTTTTGGCGGGCCTGTACGACGCGATGGAACGCGTCAGCGAGGATCCGTCCCTCCACGCCGCCGTGCTCACCGGCTCGGGCAAGGCGTTTTGCGCGGGCCTGGATCTGGCCGTCCTGCTCACGGAAAACCTCATGGACCCGAGGGGCGACGGCGCCACCTTCCCGGAGCTTCGGTCCAGGCTGCAAAAACCCCTCGTCGGCGCGGTGAACGGCCCGGCCATCACCGGCGGCATGGAGTTGGCCCTAAATTGCGACTTTCTCCTCGGCTCCACCCGGGCCCTGTTCGCGGATACCCACGTTAAGGTAGGCATCCACCCGGGCTGGGGCATGTCCCAGCTCCTCCAGCGCAGAATCGGCCTGGCCCGCGCCCTGCAGATGTCCTTGACCGGCGAGTTCGTGGAAGCGGAAAAGGCCATGGCCTGGGGACTTTTGAACGAGGTGACCGAACCCGCGGACCTGCTTCCCCGGACCATGGAGGTCGCCGGGATGATCGCCGCCAACCCCCCGGAAATGGTGGGGATGCTGAAAAGCCTCATGGAACGCGGCAGCCTCCTGCCTTCGGACAAGGCCATGGAACTGGAGCAAACGGAGTTCAGGAACTTCCTGCAGGAAAAGGGGATGTTCAAGCAAACGTAAGTAAGGGATGGTCCCCGCCGCTTTTCATACCCTCCGGACCAGGCCGGCCATGACCCCCAGGATGCGCAGGTCCGCGCCGGCGTCCGGGGTGAGGTAGAGGGGGGCGTAGTTTTTGTTGGCGGGCCTAAGCTCGATGCCCGAGCGTGTGCGGTAGAAGATTTTGAGGGTGACCTCGCCGTCCATGAGGGCGGCCACGATGTCGCCGTTGTCCGGCTGGGGCTTGGGGCGGATGATTACGTAGTCGCCGTCGGCGATGTGGGCCTCGATCATGGAATCGCCGTGCACGCGCACGCAAAAGGAGGCGGGGTGGCCGAAGAACTCCCGGTCCACCTCCAGGGGCTCCTCGTAGATGTCCGGTGATTCGATGGGCCGGCCCGCGGCGATCTTGCCCACCAGGGGGATGCCCCTGGAAAACTCCGGCGGGGCCTTCAGGATGCGGATGCCCCGGTTGGCCCCGCCCTGAATTCGGATAAAACCCTTGGCCTCCAGGGCCTTCAAGTGCACGTGGACGGTGTTGGGGCTTTTCAGGCCCAGGTGCGCGGCGATCTCCCGGTTGGTGGGCGGGTACCCGTGGTCCCGCAAAAACTCGGCCACGTAACGGAGCACCTGGTTTTGCCTCGCGGTCAGCCCCTCCATAACGCCTCCTCGGCCCGGCTCTCGGAAGCGGCCGCGGGCCACGCCGGCATCCTGTTCCCGGCCCCGCGCGGGGGCGGATACTCCTCCGGCCGCCGCCCTTGGGGCTTGCGCCCCCACATTTCCCGAGCCTCCTCCATCATCTCGGAAAGCTCCCGTACCACCAGCACAAACACGCCAAAGCACAACAGCGTGAGAATCCACATCCTGTGCTGGTTGAACAAATCGATGAACGCCTCCATGGTCCCTCCTGGCGCCTGACCCGGCCAAAACATATGTCCTATATACAGGACGTTTGTCCTACAAGTCAAGGGGTTTTCGGGGGCAAGGATTTGCAGCGGCCGGGGTGGTTCGGTCTGGTTCATGGTTTTTCCGCGGCCTTGGCGGGGCGGACGGCCGCGTTGCCCGGGAGCCCTACAGGAATTCCCTCACGGCCTTCATGAGCTTGGGCAGGTCGAAGGGCTTGGCGAGGTAACCGTTGAAGCCGTTTTGCAAAAGGCGTTTTTCGTCCTCGGAGCTGGCGTAGCCGGTCATGGCCAGGGCGGAAACCTCGCTCATGCCGGACTGGGCGCGGATGATCTTCAGGGCTTCCACGCCGTCGATGCCGGGCAGGCCCACGTCCATGAGGATGAGGTCCGGCGGGAAGGTTTTGACGCACTCCACGGCGGTTTCGCCGTCCGCCGCGGTGATGACCGTGCACTTGCACACCCGCTCCACCAGGTCCTTTAGCAGGGTGAGGTTGGTGGGGGAATCCTCCACGATGAGAACCCGCTTGTCCGAATCGTTCTTGCTGCTTTCCGGGGCTTTCTCCCCCTGGCTTTCGGCCTGGGGGGGGGTGTAGGGGCAGACGCGCACGGGGATGCGGAAGGCGAACCGGGCCCCCTTGTCCGGGCCGCCGCTTTTCACCCACAGCTCGCCGCCGTGCAGGTCCACCAGCTTCTTGGCCAAAGGCAGGCCCAGGCCGGTTCCAGGGGTCTTTCCGGAAAGGCCGCGGGAAACCTGGTAAAAGTCCTCGAAGATCCGCTTCTGGTCGTTGGCCTCGATGCCGATGCCCGTGTCCTGGACAAAGATTTCCACCATTCCCTGGGTCCGGCCCTCGTCCAGGGAGTCTGGGGGGGCTTGAAGGACCGGGTCCTCCACCAAAAAGGCTCCTACGGTGATGAGGCCGCCTTCCTGCGTGAACTTGGCCGCGTTGGACAACAGGTTGTACAGGACCTGCTTGAGCTTGCGCTCGTCGGCCACGATCTCGTAGCCGGAAAGCTCCTGCGGCAGGTCCACGACCACGTCCACCCCGTTCTTGCGGGCCTTTTCGCGGATCATGGTTGCGGAGTGGTCCAGAAGCCCGGCCAGGTTGACCAGGGAGTATTCAGGCTCCATGACCCCGGACTCCACCCGGGAGAGGTCCAGGATGTCGTTGATGAGGTTGAGAAGGTGCTTGCCGCTTTCCAGGATGTCGGCCACGTACTGCTTCTGCTTGTCGTTGAGCGTGCCGAAATAGTCTTCCTGAAGCACCTGGGAAAACCCGATGATAGCATTCAGCGGGGTTCTGAGCTCGTGGCTCATGGAGGACAGAAAGTCGCTTTTGGCGCGCTTGGCGTGCTCCAGGGAAACGGTGAGTTCGCTGATGCGGTCGTCCTTCTGGGACACGCGGTCCAGAAGGTCCTGGACGTGGTCGCCCAGGGCCCGGGCGCGGAGAGCTTCGTGGAAAAACGAACCCAGGAACCGTCCCGCGTGCTCCGTGAAAGTCAAAAGATCGTCCCCCAGGGAAACGCCCGGAAGGGTGAGCAGGTGGATGACCCCCACCAGGCTGCCCTGGCCGGCCAGCAGGGGAATACACAGGTCGCCGTGGTCCCCGGGTTGGGGGCGGTGATCAAAATGCCAGGGCTCGCGGTCCGCGCTGGGGGCATAGACCACTTGACGGCCCGAAGCCGCGGACCCGCACATGCACCGGCCTGGCTCCAGATGGCGCGAGCAGGCGGCCAGAATCCTCGGGTGCCCCCTGTGGGCGGCCAGCAAAAGCTTTTCTTCGCCCGGGTCGTACAAAAACACCGCCCCGGCGTCCAGGAAGCCTTCGTGGGCCGAGGACAGAAGATCGAGCGCCTTTTCAAAAAACCGCTCCATGTCCCCGTCATAGCCCGCGCAGGCCATGGAAAGCTCCACGAACCGGTCCGCATAGGCCGGGGAAAGGCCCTGTGCGTTGCTTGCGGGGGGCTGGACGCGCTTTTTCTCCTGGTCTGCGGGCACCTTGTGGGCTCCTGCCGGCGGCGCGGAAAAAGAAAGGCCACCGCCCGCCCGGGATCGTGGCATGTTTTCAGGAACTCGCCTTACGATATTATCATCCCGGAAGATCAACGGTGTCAGTGAAAAACATCACACAAACCTAGTGATCTGGGCCACAGTGACGGGAAAATAGCAGTATTCTTAGATATTTTTCTTATGCAAAAACGGCTGGTTTGGTCCTTTTCGAAAATCAATACAGGGGCACGCCGGCCATTTCCTCCAGCAGGCTGGGGCCGGAATCCGGGTACATCTCCTTGATTTCCAGGATCTCCTTTTCAGCGTCGAAAAACGCATCCAAAACGTCGGGGTCGAACCGGGTCCCCCTGCCCTCTTTGAGGATGGAGAAGGACTCGTCCACGTCGATGGGCTCCTTGTAGGGACGGCGGGACGTCAGGGCGTCGAACACGTCCGCCACGGCGCAGATGCGGCCCGCCAAGGGGATCTTCCTGCCCGCGATTCCCTTGGGGTATCCCTTGCCGTCCCACCGTTCGTGGTGGGTCATGGCGATGACCTCGGCCAAGCGGATGAACCCCACTTCGGATCCGGCCAGGATCTTGCCGCCGATGACCGTGTGGAGCTTCATGATGCGCCACTCGTCCTGGTCCAGGCGGCGGGGCTTCAAGAGGATGCGGTCCGGGATGCCGATTTTGCCGATGTCGTGCATGGGCGCGGCGTAGAGCAGGCTTTCCAGCACCTTTTGGGACAGGCCCATCTGCCGGGCCACGGCCACACAATAGCGGCTCATACGCTGGATGTGGTCGCCGGTGTGCTCGTCCTTGTATTCCGCGGCGCGGGAGAGGCGGTGGATGGTGTCCAGCGAAGCGCTCTTGACCCTGCTGTAGGCGTGCTCCAGTTGCTGGGTTCTGCGGGCCACCTCCTCCTCCAGTTCCTTCTGGTAGCGCAGCATGTGGTCGTTGTAGGCCTTCACCTTCACCGAGGAGGCCACCCGGGCTTTCAGCTCCATCTTCTCCACCGGCTTGGTGAGAAAATCGTCCGCCCCGGCCTCCAGGGCCTTGACCCGGTCCTCCACCTCCTTCAAAGCGGTTACCATGATGAGGGGGATCATGCGGGTCTCGTCCGCGCCTTTCAGCCGCCGGGCCACCTCGAACCCGCTGATCCCGGGCATCATGATGTCCAGGAGGATCACATCCGGCGGGTGGGAGGCCACCAAGTTCAGGGCCTCCTCCCCGCTCTTGGCCAGCATGACCTCGTAGCCCAAGGGCAGAAGCATGGCCTCGATGAGCCTGAGGTTCCGCTCCTCGTCGTCCACCGCCAGGACGCGGGGCCGCTCCATCTCCATGGGTGCCGCGGTGGCCGTCATATCAAGCCTTCCCGGTCGCATCCAGTGCAGGGTTCAGCGAACATTTTCATTATATCAGAAACGATCGGTCCTGGTGAACTCTTGGATCTTTTTTCTTTCCGGCGCCTTGGGCTCCTTGGCCGGGTGGCCCAGGGGAGCCAGGAAAACCAGTTGCATGTTCTCGGGCACGCCCAGGATCCTGCTGGCCGCGTCGTGGTCGAACAGCCCCACCACCACCGTGCCCAGGCCCAGGTCCTTGGCCCTCAGCCACATGCTCTGGGCGCAGATGCCCAGGTCGAACATATACCAGTCGCCCAGCTTGGTGGTCACCGCGCCCTTGTAGTAGCCCGCCTCGTTTTTCCTGCCGGCCACGGCCAGGACCACCGGCGCGGCAGCCATGCCCTTCTTGGCGGGGTTTCCCTTGGGCAGGGTCTCGGCAAGCTGCTCCTTGATCTTGTCGTCCTTTACCACCACCACTTCCCAGCACTGGGTGTTGGCCCAGGAAGGCGACCACTGGATGGCCTCCAGCACGGCGTGGAGGTCCTTTTCCGCCACGGGCTCGTCGGTGAACGTGCGAACGCTCCTTCGATTTTTCAATACTTCGGAGAACTCGGCCATGGAAAAAATCCTTTCATCCGCATTCAGCAATCCCGGGACTGATCCGGGCTCATCCGGCGGGTTCATACACCGCCGCCGCGCCGACCCAGCCTTCCCTGTGCCGGATGTCCGTGACGGAAAACCCGCGCTTTTCCAGCCGGGCGAACACCTTGGGCCACTTTTCCGTGATGACGCCCGAGGCGATGAACAGCGCGCCGGGCAAAAGCACGTCCGGCAACTGGTCCACCAAGGCGATCACAGGCTCCGCGGTGATGTTGGCCGCCACGCACCCGAACGCGCCCCTCCTTATACCACGGACCAGGTCCCCTTGCCACAGGGCGCGGCAGGTTTCCGGCGCCGCGTTCAACTCCAGGTTCTCCCCGGCCACCCGCACGGCCACCTCGTCGCAGTCGATCCCCGCCACGAACGAAGCCCCCAGCTTGTACGCCAAAACCATCAAGATGCCCGACCCGCACCCCACGTCCAGCACCCGCATGCCCGGCCGCAAGTGCGCCTCCAAAAGCTCCATGGCCAGCGTGGTGGTGGGGTGCGCCCCGGTCCCGAACGCCATGCCCGGGTCCAGCGTGATCACGATCTTCTCCGCCGGAGCCTCCACCCGCTCCCAGGAGGGCTGCACCAGGATGCTCTCCCCCACCCGCACGGGATGGAAAAACTCCTTCCACGCCTTTTCCCACTCCTCTTCCAGCCGCCGGGAAACCGACAGGGAAAAGGACGCCCCCCGCGCCGCGCAAAGCCGCTTGACCTCCCCCTCCAATCCGGCAAGCTTCTTCCTAGCCCCGGGCAGGTCCGCCAAATACCCCGTTACCACAAACTTCCCGCAGGAAAGCTCCTCCACCTCCTCCTCCCGCCCAAAAGCCAGTCCCGTGGCCCCGGGCTCGTCCAACACCACGCCCTCCATGCCCCAGGAATCAAAGGCTTGGTAAATCAGGTCCTGAAGCACAAAAGGGTCCGGCCCGGAAAACTCCACGGATATTTCAAGCCATTGGATGGTCATGGGAAAAGCCTGTCGGGGGAAGGAATATCTACTTTGGGGAGATATCTTGGGGGAAAACTTTTTGCAAAACGTTTTCCCCAAACCCCCTTTCAAAAACTCCATGGGTCGGGAATGCTGGCGCATTCCCTATGGGGGCGGGAACAGGGCTGCCCATGGGAACCAAGGGGGCGGCTCTTCAATCTAGGTAGCAAGTCAAATACGGCAATCTCCGGAGGCAGAGGAAGCGCAGGGGCATGCCGCCTTCCACGCCCAGGCCGCGGTTTACATACATTTTACCATGGTCCGCGTCGTAGAATCCAGACTACCCCCGGCTCGTCCAGGCCATCTCCCACCATCTCAAAGATCAACCCGCCGAAGTGGCCTGAATCGCGGCGCTGGCGTAGATACCCCCTGAACGCTTACCCATGGAAGGACTGCCCAAAACCAAACCCATCGAAAATGCCCCCGAAGCAGCGTAATTCCTATCCCGGGCTCGGGCGGGTGTCAGGCGAATACGGTCACTGTATAAACTGGCCGGAGGCACGCCCCCTCGCGTGCGTCAGATCATTGCTGAGAATGGGAATTTGAGCCGTAATGGATTACAAACTGCATAGCGCGAAGTAATGGGTAGGATTCTGGTATGGCTTTTTGAAGGGGGGCTTTATCACACAACGCTTGGCAAATCTGAGACACGAAATCCGGAATAGAAAAGACTTTGATGTCACTAGGCCAGTCGCCGGGAAGTGTATAATTTTTGGCGGATCCAACAATAGCAATCTTAGTGATTTTGTCCTTGTCAAACGGAAAAAGTGAATTGTAGTGCATAGCGGCGTTATTAAACTTCTTCTCGAATCTCA
>JAFDHW010000092.1 GCA_019308705.1 Deltaproteobacteria bacterium | reverse complement strand
CGGGATAAAGCCCTTTCAATCCCTGGCCTCGTGTTCGGCCAGGAAGCGTTCGAAAAAGGCTTCCATGAAGGCGTGGCGCTTCTTTGCCAGCCGGCGGCCCTCTTCCGTCATCATCCTCCCGGCCACCATGGAGAGCTTCAGCCGGTATTCCCGGTAGCCCGTGTCCTCCTCGGAGTAGGCGCGGGTCTGGGAGAGGTCCTGTTGCCGGTTGTGGAGCCGGGCGCCCACCTCGCCTGCAAACTGGAAGGTGCGGGCCACGCCGATGGCCCCGATGGAATCCAGCTTGTCGCAGTCAAAGAGGACCTTGGCCTCCACGGTTTCCGGCGGACAGTCTCCCCGGAACCTGTGGGCGCGGATGCAGTGCAACACGTTTTGCCTTTTTCCCCGGGGCAGGCAAAGGCGATCCAGAACCTCCCCGGCCAGGACCGCGCCATGGGCGGCGTGGCAGATTTTCCCACGGGATTCGTCCTGGGCGGGACGGCCGATGTCATGGAGCGCCGCCGCGATGAGCAAAACCTCCATGTCCGCGCCCTCCGGCGGACCCACTCTCCGGCAAAGCTCCATGACGCGCAGGGTGTGGTCGAAATCATGGCTTGCGCGCCCCGCGGCAAGGAATCCTTTCGCCGCGTCCAATGCCGCCCGCACCTTGGGAGGCAACCGATTCCCGGGGTTGTTTTTGCTCATGCCGGTCCTTTGGCTTCCGGGCTCGTGTGACACGATTCACACCTTTGCTGTGAAACACTTCATTTCGTTCTTGCGGGGGTTGGGGATATATAAAATATCCCTGCAGGAGGGTGCCCTGCAAGCCCTCCTTTCCCCCTGACCCCTGATGTCTTCCCCCTGCGAAGGCCCGGGCGGCTGCGCCGTCCGGGTTTTTCGTTTGCAGCCATTGACTTTGCGCGCCCATAGGTTACAACCAACCTGCTGGAAATTCCCGTGTTCCATCCCCTTTGAAGACGTTTTCATAAAGGTGGCCCCACCGTGACCACGTTCTTCGAAATGCTGGGAAGGCCCACCCTGGCTCTTTTGGAGGGCTTTGGCCGCATCACGGTGCTGTTTCTGTCCGCCGTGTCCTGGCTGTTCCGCCCGCCCTTCCGCCTGCGCCTGCTTTTCAAGCAGATGGAGTTCGTGGGGGTGCGCTCCTTCTGGGTTGTGGCCGTCACCGGCGCGTTCACGGGCATGGTGCTCTCCCTGCAGACCTACTACGGGTTCCGCACGTTTTCCGCGGAAAGCCTGGTGGGGGCCACCATGGCGCTGGCCATCACCCGGGAGCTGGGCCCGGTGATCACCGCGCTGGTGGTTGCGGGCCGCGCGGGTTCGGCCATCGCGGCGGAGATCGGCACCATGCGGGTTTCCGAGCAGATCGACGCCCTTTCCGCCATGGCGGTGGACCCGGTGCAGTACCTGGTCACCCCCCGCATCCTGGCCGGGGTGATCATGGTGCCGATGCTGGTGGTCATGGCGGACTTCGTGGGCATCGCCGGCGGCACCTTCGTGGGGGTGGGGCTTTTGGACATCAACGCCGGGCTGTTCATGGACAAGATGACCACCATCGTGGAGTTGGACGACATCTTCAACGGGCTGATCAAGTCCGCGGTTTTCGGCCTCATCCTCACCCTTGTGGGCTGTTACAAGGGGTTCTACACCACGGGCGGCGCCGAGGGCGTGGGCCGGGCCACCACCGAGAGCGTGGTGGTGTCTTCTTTGTGCATCCTCGTTTCCGACTACTTTCTGACCGCGGCCATGTTCTGATGATCGAGCTTTCGGACCTCTGCAAATCCTTCGGCCCCTACCGGGTGCTGGATCACCTGGACCTTTCCATCTCCCGGGGACAGACCACGGTGATCATCGGCCGCTCCGGGGGGGGCAAGAGCGTCCTTTTGAAGCACATCATCGGCCTCATGAAGCCCGACAGCGGCAAGGTGCTGGTTTCCGGCCGGGACGTCGCCCGGATGACCGGGGCGGCTCTTGCGGAAATCCGCAAGAAGTTCGGTATGCTGTTCCAGGAGGCCGCCCTGTTCGATTCCATGACCGTGGGCGAGAACGTGGCCTTTCCCTTGCGGGAGCACACCCGGCTCTCCGAGCGGGAGATCGCCCGGGTGGTGGAAGAGAAGCTTGCTTCCGTGGGCCTTTCCGGCGCAGAGACCAAGATGCCCTCGGAGCTTTCCGGAGGCATGAAAAAGCGCGCCGGCCTGGCCCGGGCCCTGGCCCTGGACCCGGAGATCATCCTGTTCGACGAGCCCACCACGGGCTTGGATCCCCTCATGGCCGACGCCATCGACACCCTCATCGCCAAGACCCAGGAGGCCACCGGAGCCACCTACGTGGTCATTTCCCACGACATGGAGGGGGCGTTTAAGATTGCGCATCAAATCGCCATGTTGTATGAGGGAAAGATCATTGCCAAAGGGACCCCCGGCGAAATCCGTAACAGCGATCACCCCGTCGTCCGCCAGTTCGTGGAAGGACGGGCGGAGGGCCCCATCACCGTGGTGTAGCGGCCGAAAGCCTTCATGAAACGCCTTTCCCTGGAAGCCAAGGTGGGATTTTTCATCCTGGTCGCCATCGCCCTGTTGGGCTACATGGCCACCCGGGTGCAGGGGCCGGGGTTTGCCCGGAAAGGGGCCTACACGCTTACCGCCTATTTCGACTCCGCCACGGGCCTGGCCAAGAACGTGCCCGTGGAGATCGCCGGGGTCCAGGTAGGCATCGTCCGGGACATTTCCCTGGACAACGGCAGGGCCAGGGTCACCCTGGAAATCTCCGAGGGCGTGCGGCTCACCAAGAACTCCGAGGCGCTCATCCGCACCAAGGGCATTTTGGGCGACAAGTACGTGGAGATCATGCCCGGCCTTCCGGGCGCGCCCCCGCTTTCTCCGGGCGACCGCATCGTCCAGAGCACCTCGCCCACGGACGTGGATGAACTCATGGCGGAGCTGGGCCGCATCGCCGGCGACGTGCGCAAGGTCACCCGGTCGCTCGCCGAAGCCTTGGGTGGAGAAGATGGGGCCCGGAACCTGGCCGACATCCTGCAAAACCTGAGGGATGTGTCCATGGCGCTCAACGAGACCGTGCAGGCCAACCAGAAGCAGGCCGGCCAGGCCATCGAAAACATCGCCGCCTTTTCCGCCACCCTGCGGGAACTGGGAGAGGAAAACCGGCAGGACTTGAGAAAGCTGGTGGCCGCCGCCTCCGACGCCTCCCGCTCCCTGGAGATCACCTTGGCCCAGCTGTCGGAAATCTCCCAGAAGGTCAACCAGGGCGAAGGCGCCCTGGGCCAGTTGGTGAACGACCCCGCTACGGCCCGGAGGATCACGGAAACCCTGGCCTCCCTGGAATCGCTTTCCGCCAAGCTGGAGGGGGAGACCGTGGAGAGCCTAAACAGCACCCTTGCCTCGTGGAAGGACATCTCCAACCGCATCAACCGCGGCGAGGGCACCCTGGGGCGGCTCATCCACGACGACGAAACCATCAACCAGGTCAACAGCGCGCTTGCGAATGTCAACGAGTACCTGGGCAAGATCGAGTCGTTCCGCACGTACATCTCCTATTCCGGGGAGTACCTCTTCGACAAGGATGACGCCAGGAACTACATCTCCTTGCGGATCCAGCCCAAGGAGGACAAGTACTACCTCTTGGGCGTGGTGGACGATCCCCCCGGCAAGGAGACCGTCACCCACATCACCACCGTGACCAACGGCGTCACCACCAACCAGACCGTCACCGAGCTGGAAGAGGATCAGATCAAGATCACCGCCCAGATCGCCAAGCGCTACGGGCCCGTCGCCCTGAGGGGCGGCGTCTTCCTTTCCACCGGCGGCGTGGCCGTGGACTACTTCCTGTTCGACGACCAGGTGACCTTCTCCCTGGAAGCCTTTGACTTCGACCCGGAGGAGGCTCCCCACCTGAAGTTTCGGGCGGACTGGTCCCCCATCCGCCACCTGCACCTTTTGGGCGGAGTGGACGATTTCGTGGGCGGCGACGACCGGCGGTCCTATTTCGTGGGGGCGGGGATCAGCTTTTACGATGAAGACATCAAAACGCTCATTTCCGGTGCCCCGCTTCCGTCGCCGTAGGGATTCCTCAAGATCCGCCCGGCCCAGGGCATCCACGGGCTTTGACCGATCCTCCCTGTCCCGGGACACGGTCAAGCCCTTCGAGCTGGTCAAGAACTTCACCTCCGTGGCGCTGGTGGTCATCTTCGCGGGCACCATCCTCCTTTCCATGATCATCACCCACCGCGCCCGGACCGTGCTTCTGCAAAAAAGCGAGGACTACGCGAAGCTTCTCGCCAACAACTTGAACCACCAGGTGTTCCACAAGTTCGTGCTTCCCACCGCGCTGCAGTTCGGCCGCATCCAGCTTTCCAACGAGTTGCAGTACGAGCGCATGGACCGGGTGGTGAGGAGCACCCTCCACGGGTTCAACGTGGACACGGTGAGCCTGTACGACACCCACAACGTGATCTCCTACAGCTTTGACGAGTCCCTGGTGGGCAAGAAGGGGGCGGGGGGGCTGGAGTACGACCAGGCCCTGAAGGGCCGGTCCACTTCCCGGCTCTACCAGTCCGGCTCGTTTCTGTCCATCCTCATGGGCGCGCCGGAAAAAAGCCGGTTGAAGACCTTCGCCCCTCTGTACGCGGAAAAGCCTATGGAGAAGGTTTCCGGCCGGCTTTTGGGCGTGGCGGAGATCACCCAGGACCTGTCCGAGGACTACCGCACTATCTTCTGGTTTCAGCTTCTTATCGTGGTCACGTCGGCGGGCATCATGGGCCTGTTGTTCCTCACCCTCCGGTTTTACGTGCAACGGGGCGAAGCCATTTTGTGGCAGCGGGCGGAAGAAAGGCTGAAGCTCGAAGAGCAGCTTTCCCGGGCCGAGCGCCTGGCGTCTTTGGGCGAAATGGCCGCGGGCGTCTCCCACGAGATAAGGAATCCTTTGGGCATCATCCGGTCCACGGCGGAGCTTTTGAAGAAGCGCTCCAAGGACCAGGACCCGGCGGCCACCCGGCTCCTGGACGTGATCATCGAGGAATCCACCCGGCTAAACGGCATTGTCACGGATTTTTTGAACTTCGCGCGGCCCTCCGCGCCCCGGACCACGTCCATCCGCATCCAGGACGTGCTGGGCAAGACCCTTTCGTTTCTTTCCCCCCGGCTTTCGGAAAAGGGCCACAAGGTGCGGGTGAACGAGCACGGGCCCCTGCCCGCCCTGGAGGCGGACGAGAACCAGCTGTACCAGTGTTTTCTGAACATCTTCATCAACGCCGTGCAGGCCATGGACGAACCTGGTACGATCACCGTGGACCTGTTCCGCGACGGGGACGTCCTGGAGATTTCGGTCACCGACACGGGCGCCGGTGTGGACGAGGCCATATTGAACAAGGTCTTTGACCCCTTTTTCACCACCAAGGAGCGGGGAACCGGCCTGGGGCTCTGCCTTGTGCGGAACATCGTGGAGGCCCATTCCGGCCGGGTGTGGGTGGAAAACGCACCCGTCGGCGGGGCCCGTGTCCGCATGCGGCTCCCCGCGGAAGACACCCTGTAGGACCATGGAAACCATCCTCATCGTTGACGACGAGAAGAACTATCCGCCGGTGCTATCCGCCATCCTGGAGGACGAGGGCTACGAGACCCTCACCGCCAACAGCGGGCCCGAGGCCCTGGGCGTGTTGGAACGCTCGGACGTGGACCTTTTGCTCACGGACATGAAGATGCCCGGCATGGACGGCGTCCAGCTCATGGAAAAGGCAAGGGGGCTGGACCCGGACCTGCCCGTCATCGTCATGACCGCCTACGGCACCGTGGAAATGGGGCTGGAAGCCATGGACCGCGGCGCGCACTCCTACATCTGGAAGCCCTTCCAGAACGAACAGCTCATCCTGTTCGTGAAGCAGGCGTTGAAGCTGAGGAGGGTGGTGCTGGAAAACCGCCTGTTGCGCGACGAACTGGGCCAGCGCTACTCCTTCGGCAACCTGGTGGGCAAGAGCAAGGCCATGACCGAGGTGTTCGCCGCCATCCGCAAGGTGGCGCCCACCGACGCCACGGTGCTCATCACCGGCGACTCGGGCACGGGCAAGGAGCTGGTGGCCAAGTCCATCCACTTCAACAGCGAACGCAAGGACCGGCCCTTTGTGGCGGTGTCCTGCGCCGCGCTGCCGGAAAACCTCCTGGAAAGCGAGCTCTTCGGCCACGAAAAGGGCGCGTTCACCGGCGCGGCGGCCAAGCGCAAGGGCCGGTTCGAGCTGGCGGACGGGGGCACGCTGTTTTTGGACGAGATCGGGGACCTGACTCCGCCGGTCCAGGTGAAGCTTTTGCGGGTGCTCCAGGAGCGTTCCTTCGAGCGGGTGGGGGGAGAGAAGCCCATCACCGTGGACGTGCGCATCATCGCCGCCACCAACCGGGACCTCCAGGCCCTCATGGCCGCGGGCCGGTTCCGGGAGGACATCTACTACCGTCTGAACGTGCTGCCCATCCACCTGCCGCCGTTGAGGGAGCGGCGGGAGGACATCGGGCTTTTGGTGGAGCACTTTCTGAACAAGTACAAGGCCTCCCGCCACCAGGGGCCGGAGGTGACGGGTGTCTCCCCCCGGGTGGAGCGCCTGTTTGCGGATTATGACTGGCCGGGCAACGTGCGGGAACTGGAAAACGTCATAGAGCGGGCGTTGATCCTGTGCTCGGGCTCCACCATCAACGTGGGGGACCTCCCAAGGGAGTTCCGCGACTCGGTGAAGAACACCCTGCACCTGGAGGGCATTCCCGCGGACGCCCAGCTCGCGGAGACCCTCGCCTGGGTGGAAAAATCCATGATCCAGCGGGCCATGCGCCTGTCCAACAACGTCCAGGCTCACGCGGCCCAGCTTCTGGGCATCGGCAAGAGCGGGCTCAACCAGAAGCTCAAGAAATTCGGCCTGGACCGGGATTCAAAGGAATGAACGGAGGGGGAGCCCGGCACGCGGGGTTGTCCCGGGGCGGTTCACGGCGCGGGGCCGCGGGTTCAAAATTTTGAACCCGCGGCCTTGGCAAAAAGGCCCGCCAGGACAGGGGGTTGGCGCCCACCCCGGGTCCGGCGGTTCAAAATTTTGAACTTTTCCGCCTTTTCCCGACCGTCCCGTCCGGCAAAGAACCGGTTTTCCCGGCGGGCCGCGCCACAGCAACGATCCGTATTTCCTCCACATACTTCCGCCGCCACAAAATATCTGTCCTTTTGGCAGGATCCTTGCAACGGAAAAGGGCGAGCGGAGCATCCTCCTCCGTTTCCTCCTTTTCCTCCGGGAGCCGGCCACCCCTCGGGCCGGCTCCTTTTTTTTGCGCAAACAGGGACCCGAAAACATCAGATGGCGGGCACGGCCTTGGGCTGGGCGGGTTCAGGGGCTTCGGGAACGGTATCCGGGGGTTGCGCCTCAGGGGCCTGGGAGGCGGGGCCGGGGTCCTCCCCTTTTCCGGAGAAGCGGTCCTCGGCCTGGCGGGCGCGCTTTGCCAGGCGGGCTTCCATCTTTTCCAGGGCCTTTTCCACGGAAACGTCCATCACGGCCACCGTGCCCTCGCTGGCGATGATGCGCTTCAACTCCGGGAACCGGCTGGAGGCGGTGGACCGCAGGTACACGGGCTGGAAGTAGACGATCTTGCCGTCCATGGGCAGGATGATCATCCGCCCGCGGGCGACCTCGCTGCCGGCCTGGTCCCACAGCGTGAACTGTTGGGCGATGTCCGTGTCCTGGTCGATGACCGTGGCGATCTGGCTTGGCCCGTAGACATGCTCTCCCTCGGGGAACCGGTAGAGCACGATTTCGCCCCGGTGGGCGGGGTCGCTCCGGCCCAAGGCCAGGGCGCGCAGGTTGTCACGCCTGGTGGGCGAAAGGGGCAAAAGGAGCAGAAACTCCGGGTCGTTCTCCTCCACCAGGCCCACGGTGAGATAGTAGGGGTCCATAGGCCTGGGCTTTTCCCCCTGCCGGTAGTAAATCTCGGCGAACTCCCACAGATCCTGCTGCTCGTAGAACACCCCTGGGTCGGTCTGGTGG
>JAFDHW010000091.1 GCA_019308705.1 Deltaproteobacteria bacterium | reverse complement strand
CCACTACGGGTTCGACAAGCCTTTCTGGGTCCGCTACTGGGACTGGCTGGTGAAAAACCGCCTCGGCCTGACCATGGAGTCCTACAAGTTCCCCAACAAGACCGCGATCGAGCTCATCGGAGAACGTCTGCCCGTTTCGCTCATCTTCGGCATCACCGGGTTTGTGCTCTCCTACCTGGTGTGCATTCCCTTGGGGATCGCCAAGGCCCTGCGCCATGGCGGGCCGTTCGATCTTGCCTCCTCCATGCTGGTGTTCGTGGGCTACGCCCTGCCTCCCTTCGCTTTCGGCATGATCCTGAAGATGCTGTTTTCCGGCACCGTGGAAGGATTGTGGGACGTGTTTCCCGTGGCCGGGTTCCACTCCGAGAACTTCTCGGACATGGGCTTTTTCGCCCAGGCGCAGGACATCTTCATGCACATGTTCCTGCCCGTGCTGTGCTACGTCATCGGCAACTTCGCCATCCTGACCCTGCTCATGAAGAACTCGCTCATGGAGCAGGTGGGCAAGGATTACGTACGCACGGTCCTGGCCAAGGGCGGCAGCATCCGCAGGGCCATCTGGGGCCACGCGCTCAGAAACTCCCTCATCCCCATCGCCACGGGGTTCGGGGCCATCCTCATGGTCATGTTCGCCGGGTCGGTGATCATCGAGCAGGTGTTCGAGATCCCCGGCATGGGCAGGCTGTCCCTGGAGGCCATCGTGGGCAGGGACTACCCGGTGTTTCTGGGCATTTTGTCCGTCACCTCCGTGCTGGGCCTGTTGGGCAACATCCTTTCGGACCTGTGCTACGTGCTCATCGACCCCAGGATACATTTCCAGGCATGAAACCGCGCCTATCCCCCATCACCAGAAAGCGCATCTCGCGGTTTGTCCGCATCCGCACGGCGTTCGGCGCGCTGGTGGTGCTCCTGGCCCTCTATACCCTTTCCCTGGGCGCGGAGCTCATCGCCAACTCCCGGCCCCTGGTGCTCAAGTTCGGCGGGAACCTCTACTTTCCCGTGGCGCGCTTTTACCCCGAGGACACGTTCCTGCAAAACGGCAGAAAAACCCGGCCGGACTACAAGAAGCTGGCCAAACACCCGGTGTTCGCACAAAACCCGGACAACTGGATGGTGTTCGCGCCCGTGCCCTTTGGGCCTTTTGAGACCGTGGACCCGGCGTCCATCGAGCTTGCCGACCAGGTGACCGTGTCCTTTGAGCAGGAACGGAACGTGGGATGGGTGAACGTGCTGCCGGATTTCACCATCGTGCGGGACAGGGCGGCGGCCCCCTTTTTCGAGGGAAAGAGGCCCGACGGAACCGTGTTCACCGACCGCTACCCCCTGCCCGAAGAGTTGAAGGATGCCGTGGAAAAGCGCTTCGCCAACCAGGCCGCGCCGGGCATTTCCCGCGAGATTAGGAGCGCATCGGGAGAGAAGGTGGTGGTTTCCCTGTCCACGTACCGGCCGCGGCCCGCGCCGCCGCGCACCGTGCGCCTGACCATGGAGGACCCCGAAGCGGGCGGCGGCCCGCAAACCGTGGCGTTCGACAGGGACCTGTCCGTGATCGCCGATCCCGCGGGGTTATGGGCAAGGCTGGACGAACGCACCCGCGGCCTGGTGCTGGAGCGGGTGGAAGCCAGGATGCGGGGATACGCCGCGCCCCTGCGGTTCATGCATGGGGGGGACACCTTCGTGGCCTCCTTTGCCAGGCAGGAGGTCCGGTTTCCCTTCCCGCCCACCAAAGGCCATCCCATGGGCATCGACGGCGCGGGCAGGGACGTGTTCGCCCGTGTGCTTTACGGCATGCGCACCTCGTTCACCTTCGGCATCCTCCTGGTCCTGGTGTCCATGGCCTTGGGCACCATGGCCGGCGCCGTGCAGGGATACTACGGCGCGCGCATCGACATCACGGGCCAGCGGCTCATCGAGATCTGGTCCGCCCTGCCCTTTTTGTACGTGATGATCTTTCTGGGCTCGGTGTACGGCCGGAGCTTCGGCCTGCTTTTGGTGGTGTACGCGGTGTTCAACTGGATCGGCATTTCCTACTACATGCGGGGCGAGTTCCTGCGCCTGCGCAAGCAGCCGTTCGTGGAAGCGGCCAGGTGCCTGGGCCTGCCGGATCGCAAAATCATCTTCCGCCACATCCTGCCCAACGCCCTGGTGCCGGTGATCACCTTTTTCCCCTTTTCCCTGGTGGGGGCCATCGGCGCGCTGGCCGCCCTGGACTACCTGGGGTTCGGCCTCCCGCCGCCCACACCCTCCTGGGGGGAACTGCTCTCCCAGGCCCAGCAGTACCGGTGGGCCTGGTGGCTCATTCTGTACCCGTCCCTGGCGCTTTTCACGGTCATGCTCCTCGGCGTGTTCGTGGGCGAGGGCATACGGAACGCCTTTGACCCCAAGCAGTACAGCAGGTTGCGATGAGCGCGCCCCTGGTGGACATACAGGACCTGAAGGTGGTCTTTGACACGGACGACGGCGTGGTCACGGCCGTGGATTCCGTGGGCTTTTCCGTCATGGAAAACGAGGTCCTGGGCCTGGTGGGCGAATCCGGGTGCGGCAAGTCGGTCACGGCCATGAGCATCCTGTCGCTGATCCCCTCCCCGCCCGGACGGCTGGTGTCCGGAAAGGTGATCTACCAGGGCCGGGACCTGCTTTCCCTGTCCCGGGAGAAGCTTCGCCAGGTGCGGGGAAACCGTATCTCCATGATCTTCCAGGACCCCATGACCGCGCTTTCGCCCCTGCACCGGGTGGGCGCGCAGTTGGCCGAGGCGCTTTTGGTCCATGGACGGGCCGGGAAAAAAGAGGCCATGGCCCAGGCCGAGGCCTGGCTCGGCAAAATGGGCATCCCGGACCCCAAGGAAACCTCGCTGGCCTACCCCTACGAGCTTTCCGGGGGCATGCAGCAGCGGGTGATGATCGCCATGGCCATGATGCTGGACCCGCATCTCATCATCGCGGACGAGCCCACCACGGCCCTGGACGTGACCACCAGCGCGCAGATCTTCGAACTGTTGTCCGAGATGCGGAAAGACAAGACTTCCATCCTGCTCATCACCCACGACCTGGGCGTGATCTGGGAGACCTGCGACCGGGTGCTGGTCATGTACGCGGGAAAGATCGTGGAGCAGGCCCCGGTAAAAGACCTGTTCAACACGCCGGCCCACCCCTACACCCGGGAGCTCTTGAAATCCATGCCCACCATCGACGGCGGCGAGCTGTACGCCATATCCGGGCAGGTGCCCAGCGCGCTGAACTTTCCCGCGGGGTGCCGGTTCAACGACCGGTGCCCGGACGCGTTCGACCGCTGCCGGAGGGAACAGCCGCCCCTCATGGACCTGGGCGGCGGCCGCCGGTCCGCCTGCTTTCTGGCAAAGGAATTTGTGCCATGAGCAAAAAACCCTTGCTGGAAATCCGGGAGTTGAAGACCTGGTACCCCATCCGCCGGGGCGTCTTGAACCGCACCAGGGGATACATCAAGGCCGTGGACGGGGTGTCGCTGACCCTGGAAAAGGGCCAAACCCTGGGGCTGGTGGGTGAATCCGGGTGCGGCAAGACCTCGCTGGGCCGCACCCTGGCCGGCCTCGAACAAGCCCGTGAGGGAAAGATGCTGTTTCACGGCGAGCCCTTGCCTGGGATAAACAGGCCAAGGAAGTGGAGAAAGCGCATCCAGATGATCTTCCAGGACCCGTTTTCCTCCTTGAACCCCCGGATGACGGCCATGGACATCATCACCGAGGGGCTGGAAGAGCATGGGATGCTCAAGGGCACGCGGGAGGAGGCGGCGGCCAACCTGCTCTCCCAGGTGGGCATGGACAAAGAGGCCATGTACCGCTACCCCCACGAGTTTTCCGGGGGGCAAAGGCAGCGGCTCTCCGTGGCCCGGGCCATCAGCCTGCACCCGGAACTGGTGGTGTGCGACGAGGCGGTGAGCGCCCTGGACGTGTCGGTCCAGGCCCAGGTGATCAAGCTTCTGCTGAGGCTCCAGGCGGAGCTTTCCCTGTCCTACCTGTTCATCTCCCACGACCTAGCCGTGGTTTCCGCGGTGGCCAAAGACACGGCGGTCATGTACCTGGGCAAGATCGTGGAAACCGGGCCCACCAAAGAGGTATTGAACAACCCCAGGCACCCCTACACCCGGGCGCTCCTTTCCGCGGTGCCCCGGCCGGGCCGGGAAAAGCGCGAGCGCATCGTGCTGCCCGGAGAGCCGCCCTCCCCTGCCAACCCTCCGCCCGGGTGCGGATTCCACCCCCGGTGCCCCCAGGCCATGGACGTGTGCAGGACCACGACCCCGGCCGGACGCCAGCAGGGCGCGGGCCGGGTGTGGTGCCACCTCTACGGCTAGCCCGGATTATTCATGAGCAATTTTGCCCGAGATCGAATTTTTCTTTCGTTTCGATCCGTTGGAGCTGTTTTTCGGGTCTTGCGCCAAAGACGGTCTGATTATTTGAGGAATTCTGCCATTCGGGCAAAATTCCTCATGAATAATCCGGGCTAGTCCCTTCTATTCTTCCAGGGCCTCCAGAGCGCGCTCCGTTCTTTCCCGGCGCTGTTCCACGATACGCTCCTGCTCCGGGGTGGTGGCCAGGCTGAGGGCCTGCTGAAGGGATTCTTCCGCTTCCCGGATCGGGCCGGCCGCCCGGGCGGACAAGAACTCGTCCACCTGGTGGATGAACATGTCAAAATTCACCTGCCTCAGCATTTCCCGGATCTTCTGCTTTTCCCCGGCCGCCGCGTGGCGCAGGGCCCTTTGCAGGTGCGCCTTGGCAGCCTCGAAGTCCGGCCCCCCTTCCTGGTCAGGGCCTTTTGGGCCTGCCGGGCGCCGTGGGCTTCCTGGCCCTTGTTTTGCCGGCTGCCGCCTTCTTTTCCGCGGCTTGCTTTTCAGAGGCCCGGCGCTTCTTGTCCTCCGCCTCTCCGCCGGTGTTCCCTGGGGATTTTGTCAGGCTCTTCTTGCCCATGACAGACTCCTTGGGCATGGGTCCAACAGGGTTTCCGGGGTTATCGTGATTTCCTGAAAAAAAAGGGGGCGGCGGAGGAAAAGCTGCTTGGTCTTTAACGGATCCTCCTGGAAAGGCGGGCGACGTCGTTTATGCGTAACACCTTGCCGTCGGTGTAGATGATGTTCTTTTCCCGGAGCACGCGCAGCTCCTTGTTGATGCTCTCCCGGGTGGCGCCCACCATGTCCGCCAGGTCCTTCTGGGTCAGGCGGAGGTGAATCTCCATGGTGTTGCCGTCCTTTTTTCCGAACATCTCGCCGAGCTGTATGATTTTCTTGGCAAAGCGCGCGGGAATATTGAGAAAGCTGGAATCCTCCAGAAGGTCGTCCGTTTTCCTCAGCCGGGCGGAGAGACAGCCCAGAATATCCTGCATGGCCGCGTCGTTTTTCTTCAGGAAATGCAAAAAGTCATTCCTGCTGAGCAAAAGCAGTTCCGTGGGCTCCACTGCCACTGCGTCCGCGGACCGGGGCATGCCGTCCAAGATGGAAAGCTCGCCGAAAAACTCGCCCGCGGTGAACAGGGTGATGATCATTTCATCCCCCAGCCTGGAGGGAAGAACGATCTTCACGCATCCTTTCTGGATGATGTACAGGGTGGTGCCTTCGCTCCCCTTGCGGAACAGCACCTCTCCGGCCCGAACCTTCTGGAACCGCAAAAGGCCCGCCAAGTCTTCCAGGTCCTCGGGGGTGAGCGTCTGGAACAGGGGAATCTTGGTCAGGAGGTCCTTGGCTTCCACGCGAATGCTCCGCAGGGGGGTCCACAGGATAGAAGATGTTCATACCGGGAAAGACCCTCAAAAGTCAAACCCTACCTGTGTTCCCGGCAAAATTTCCGTTGTTCAGTTCTTTTTCGTCAGGTGGTCCACCGCGGCTTCCAGGCCGTCGATGGTCAGCTCGAACATGGGAAAGACCTCCCGGATGACGCCGATGGTGCGGGTATACCCCCACCTGCGCGCGGGCACGGGATTGAGCCACACGTTGTGGGGGAAGGTTTCGGCCAGAAATTGCAGTTGCTCGATGCTGGCCCGGCCGCTTCTTTCGTCCATGTAGATGGAGCCGTCCCGGGCCATGAGTTCAAAGGGCGCCATGGAGGCGTCGCCCACCATGATGAGCCGGGTTTCCGGGTCCATGCGCCCCATCTCCCGGACCTTCACGGGCTTTTGCCGCCGGGCCGGATCCTCCCACAGGGTGTCGTAGACCGTGTTGTGAAAGAACAAGGTCTTGATTTCCTTGAACTGGGCCTTGGCGTGGTCGAACAGGGTCTGGACCAGGGGAATGTACGGGTCCATGGACCACCCGCCGTTGTCCACGGCCAGGATCACCTTGAGCTTGTCCTTCAAGCTGCGATCGAAGACGATTTCGATTTCCCCGGCGTTCCTGGTGGTCTGGTAGATGGTCTCGTCCACGTTGACCTGGTCCTTGGGCCCGGCGGGACGAAGGTTCCTAAGCCTTTTCAACGCCTCGGCCATGAGCGCCTCGCGCAGGGGGCCTTCCAGGGAGTAATCCTTGTAGCGCCGCTCCATGGCCACCTTGACCGCGCTCTTGTTCCTGGAGACCCCGCCCACGCGCATGCCGCCGGGGTGGTAGCCGGAATGCCCCACGGGCGAGGTGCCGCCTGTGCCGATCCACCGGTTGCCTCCGTCGTGGCGGCCGTTCTGTTCCTGCAGCCGCTGTTTGAAGTACTCGATGAGCTCGTCCGGCGAAAGCCGGCTTATGGCGGATTCGTCCATGTCCAGCAGGTCGGCCAGTTCCTTGGGATCGGCAAGCCATTGGTCCAGGAGCGCGCGCAGAGCCTCGTCTAGGTGCATGGCCTCGTTGTCCGGCAGTTCCGCGCCCTCGAAGTGGTGGGAGAACACCTGGTCGAACAGGTCGAAGTAGCGCTCGCTCTTGACCAGGGTGGCCCGTGCGGCGATGTAGAAGTCGTCCAGGCTGTTGACCAGGCCCTGGTCCAGCGCCCGCTGGAAGGTGAGGAACGCCGTGGGCGACACGGGAATGCCGGACTCGCGCAGCGTGTAGAAAAATTGAATGAACATGGTTGGTTACGCGAAATGCCGCTTCACATGGGTGGTGGCGCGGGCAAAGTCCGGGCTCTTTTTGAACAGAACGCCCAGGTAGGGAATGTTCCCGGCATCCAGTTGCCGGGGGTCGAACCCGCCGTCTGCGGAAAGGGCCCGGATCCAGTTGATAAGCTCCCGGGTTGCGGGCTTCTTCTCGATGCCGTTTAGCTCCCGGAGCCGGTAGAAGGTCCGGATGGCCGCGGAAGCCAGCTTCTGGGAGATGTCGGGAAAGTGCACCTTCACGATCCTCTCCATCATGCCCGGATCCGGAAACGCGATGTGGTGGAAGTTGCACCGGCCCAGGAACGGGTCGGACAGGTCCTTCTTGGCGTTGGACGTGATGATGATAACCGGCCTATGCTTGGCCTTGATCCTCTTGTCCACCTCGATGATGTCGAATTCCATCTGGTCCAGCACGTCGAGCATGTCGTCCTGGAAATCCGTGTCCGCCTTGTCGATCTCGTCGATCAAGAGTACGGTGCGCTCCTCCGCGGTGAAGGCCTGGCCGATCTTGCCCATGCGGATGTAGTGCTCGATGTTGGACACGTCGCGGGAAGAATCGCCGAACCGGGAGTCGTTGAGCCGGGTCAGGGTGTCGTACTGGTACAGGCAGTCCACCAGCTTCATGCTGGATTTCACGTTCAGGACCAGAAGAGGCATCTTCAAGGCGTGGGCAATGGCGTAGGCCAGCATGGTCTTGCCCGTGCCCGGCTCGCCCTTGAGCAGCAAGGGCATCTCCAGGGCCATGGAAATGTTCACGATCCTGGCCAGTTCCTCGTCCAGGACGTATTTGGCGTCTCCTTCGAAACGCGGTAGGGAAGCCATCGTTTTCTCCTTTGTGAGGCTGTTAGCCCGGATTATTCATGAGCAATTTTGCCCGAGATCGAATTTTTCGTTATTTTCAATCCGTTGGAGCTGTTTTTCGGGTCTTGCGCCAAAGGCAGTCTGATTATTTGAGGAATTCTGCCATTCGGGCAAAATTCCTCA
>JAFDHW010000090.1 GCA_019308705.1 Deltaproteobacteria bacterium | reverse complement strand
CGGAGGGCACCCGGCCGGTGAAGGCGCGCTTCACCACGTGCTTGCCCGTCAAACCCCGCACCTTGAAGCCATAGGGCAGGCGCACGGCGAAGTCCACCACCTCCGGGTCCAGGAGCGGCACCCGCACCTCCAGGCCGTGGGCCATGCTCATGCGGTCCATCTTGGCCAGGCAGTCGTCGGGCAGGAAGGTGGAAAAATCCGCGTGGAGCATGCGTTCCCGGCCGTCTTCCACCCGGGGTTCGGCAAACGCGGCCCGCCTCAGGGAAACGGCGTCCCACCCGCCCAGGCGCTCCTTCAGGGCCGGGGAGTACAGCCGTTGCCGGAACCCGGCGGAAACCGAGGTGCGCCTGATGAAGCCCTCTTCCATGGACCCGCACAGGTCGCCCACGGCCCGGACCGCCTTGGACAAAAGCGAGGGGTCGTACTCCCTGCCCCGGGCAAAGCACAAGGCAAGCGCCGCGCAGGCGGCCCCGTGCGCCGGGCCGGTGAGCAGGGCAAAGCCCCGGCGGAGCTGGTCCCGAAGGGTCCAGGAATACCCGGCGAAAAGCTCGTCGCCGCCGTCGCCGGAAAGCACCGCCTTCACCCGGCCCCGGGCCAGGGCGCAGAGCTGCCACGCGGGAAGGGCGGAGTTGTCGAACAGCGGCTCGTCCAGGTGCCACAGGATTTTGGGCAACAGGTCCGCCGAAGCCGGTTGGGTGAGAAGTTCGTGGTGGTCCGTCCGCAAAAAGTCCGCGGCCAGCCGGGCAAAGGGCAGCTCGTCGCCCGCGGAGCCTTCCCACCCCAGGCTGAAGGTGGAAAGCCCCGGCGCGGACGCCGCGGCCAGGGCGGTGACCACGGTGGAGTCCACGCCGCCGGAAAGGAAGCTGCCCACGGGCACGTCCGCCACGAGGTGGCGGCTCACCGCCCGGCGCAGGACCTCCGGCAGCCGTTCCGCGGCTTCGGCCTCGGACAGGTCCGCCTTGGGCGTCCAGGCGGGTTTCCACCACCGGGAAACCGCGGCCGCGCCCTGCTCGAACACCAGCAGCCCCGCCGGAGGCAGCTTGTGGATGCCCTGGAAAATGGTGCGCTCGCCGGGGATGTAGCCCAGGGCCAGGTAGGCGTCCAGGGCCTTCTCGTCCACCTTTCGGCCCACCCCGGGGCAGATGAGAAGCGCCTTGGCCTCCGAGGCGAAGTACAGGGTTCCGCCCGCCAGGGTCCAGTACATGGGCTTTATCCCCGCCCGGTCCCGGGCCAGGACCAGGCGCTCGTTCTTCCCGTCCCACAGGGCGAAGGCGAACATGCCGGAAAGCTCGTGGAGCATGCCCGTGCCCTTTTCCTCGTACAAATGCACCAGGACCTCGGAGTCGCACGCCCCGCGAAACACGTGGCCCCGCCTTTTCAGGCCCGCGGAAAGCTCCTTATAGTTGTAGATCTCGCCGTTGGCGGAAAGCGCCACGGTCCCGTCCTCGTTCTCCATGGGCTGGGCCCCGCCTTCCGACAGGTCGATGATGGAAAGCCTGCGGTGGCCCAGGCCCACGGCGACGCCGCCCTGCTCCCGGTACAGCGCGCCCTGGCCGTCCGGCCCCCGGTGGGCCAGGCGGCGGCACATGGCCTCCAAAAGCTTGTCGGCGGCGGCCCGGTTCCTCCCGGGCGGGCCCGCGAATCCGCACACCCCGCACATGGTCAGGCCCTCCCCTTGTCCGCCAGGGCCTTGCGGAGGACGGCCTCGGTCTTTTCCGCCACCTTGTCCCAGCCCCGCTCCCGTTCCACGTATTCCCTTCCGCCACGGCCCATGGCCGCCCGCTTTTCCGGGTGGGAGAAAAGGTCGATGAGGGCTTCCGCCAGGGCCTCGGGGTCCTCGGGCGGCACCACCAGGCCCAGGCCCTTTTGTTCGATGTCCGCCACCTCGGGGATGACCGTGGTGCGGCTGGCCACCACGGGCTTTTGGCAGGCGAAGTACTCCAGGATCTTCAACGACGACCGGCCGGACCGGGTATTGATGCTCCGGGCGTAGGGCGCGCAGGCCGCGTCAAAGGCGTTCACCCACCAGTAGAGTTCCTCCCAGGCGATCCTGCCCGGGAATACGAAGTTCGCCCCCACCCCGGTCTCCCGCGCCAGGCCGGGAAGGTGCTCCCCCCACGGTCCGGAGCCCACCACCAGGAACCGCGTCCTGGGAAACTTCTCCAGCACGCGGGGCGCGGCGGCGATGAGGGTCTCGATGCCGTCCCAGGGAAAGAAATGTCCCACGAACCCGGCCACGGGCGCGTCCGGCGGCACCCCCACCTTCGCTTTGGCCTCTGCCGGGTCGACCACGGGCATACGGTTCGCGTTCACGCCGTTTAGGATCACGTGCACCCGGTCCGGGTTTAGCGGGTGGCTTTTCAAGATGCGGTCGCGGATGGCCGGGGCCACGCAGATGAGCCGGTCCGCCAGGCGGTAGTTCACCTTTTCCAGGTGCAGCACCACGCTCCGCCGGAGGGCCGGGATGTCCTCGGTGTATACCTCGTCCTCGGTGAGCCCGTTCACCTCGCACACCAGGGGCTTTCCCGCCGCCCGGGCGGCCAGGGCCGGCCAGGCGGTGAGAAACGCCTGCCGCCAGTACACCGCGTCCGCACGGGCCATGTGCCGGACCAGGTACGCGGGCATGAGGGCCTCGGGAACCAGGGTACGCGCATAGCGCCTTTTGGGCGCGGGCACGTAGCGCACGTCCACGGGCGTGGGGTGGGGGTAGCGTCCCACCCCCGGGGCCAAAAGGGTCAGCCGGTGGCCCCGGGCAACGAGGTTTTCCGCCACCTCCATGACGTGGCGCACCGACCCCGGCGAACAGGTGGCCCCGGAAAGGTCCGTGCTGGTTACGTAGAGGATGCGCATCGTTCGTACAGGCAGACCGCCCATTTCCTGTGCCTGGGACCCAAAAGCTTCGCCGCCAGGGAAGTGGCCACCGAAACCGTCAGCCTGCGGGGCTTTTCCGCCCTCTGCCCGCAGGCCGGGCACATGGCCAGGGGTTCGTATTCATAGCGTCCGGCGCGGCGCCGGAGCCACAGGGCCGCCCGGGGAAAATCCTTTTCCACGGGCCCGGCGAACGCCCTTTCCTTCAGCGCGAACCCGGGGAAGAGGCTCTCCAGGTCTCCGGGGCCGAAGGAGCGCAGGTGGCCCCACACGTGAAACACGTTGCCGCAGCCAGCGCAGCGCGCCATGCGGCGGGAAAGCTGCTCCTGCCAGGGCACGGAAACCAGTATGTAGCGACGCGCCACCCGGGCGGCCTCGGAAAGCGCCCCCGCAAACACCGGTCCGGGCAGATGCTCCAGCACCTCGTTGGCGGCGACCAGGTCAAAGGAACCCGGGCCAAAGGGCAGGGCCGCGGCCGAGGCCCGCGCCCGCAAAAGCCCTCCGCAGGCCGCCATGGATGCGCTGCTGGCGTCCACTCCCACGGCAAGGCGGCCGTTTGCGGCCATGCGCAGAAAGGAGCCCTCGCCGCAGCCCACGTCCAGGATGCTTTGCGCGTCGTCCGGCACCAGGGATGCGGCCAGGGGCGTGCGCTCGTCCGCCGCGGGGTCCTCCCCCCAGATGCCGTGTTGCTCGTAGAATCGCGCCAGGTAAGGGCCTTGATCCTGCTTCATGCCCGCGCCTTTCCGGCAAGCTCGCGGATCATGTCCGCGATGCGGTCCGTCTGCACCCGCCAGGAGCGCGCCTCGGCCGCCTTCCGGCCCCGGCGGCCCATCTCCCGCATGGCGGCGGGGTCGGCCAGCACCTGTTTCACCGCCCGGGCCAGGTCCGCGGGGTCGCCCATGGCAAAGGAAACGCCCGCGCCGGCCTGCTCCAGCATGTCCCCCAGGCCGCGGATGTCGCTGCCCACCAGGGGCTTGGCGCAGGCCAGGCAGGCCATGTCCTTCTGTGCCGCGATGCCCGTGCCCGGGTCCGGGAAGTTGGCCGGGTCCAGGCACAGGTCCATGGCGTTGATGAACGCGGGCGCGTCTTCGTAGGGCACCCGGCCGAAAAAGGCAAAGGAGCCGGAAAGCCCCCGGGCCTCCACCAGGCCGCAGATGCGCGAGAAGTAGGGCTCCTCCCCGCCGCCCAGGGCGAACAGGATGTCCGGAAACTCCCGGAGGATGTCCGGGGCCGCGTCCACCAGGGTTTCCAGCCCGGCCCAGGCGTAGAAGCTACCCAAGAACCCCGCGATGGTCCCCTCCGCCGGAAGCCCGAACTTCTCCCTGCACGCGGCCTGGTCCATGGGGGAAAACCGCCGGTCGTCCACCCCGTTTTCCACCACCCGCACCCGGTCCGGGTCCACGGGAAAGGCGTCCACGATCCACTGGCGGATGCCCGGGGTCACGGGCAGGACCAGGTCCGCACGGGGAAAGGCGAACGTCTCGTAGACCCGTATCCAGGCGGCCTTGATCCGGTACACGCCGGCAAACCGGGCCTTGGCGGTGACCACGTCGTTCACCTCCAGGATCACGGGCGCGCGGCCACGCACCGCGGCAACCACCGCGGCCGAGGCTCCGGAGTGCCGCGCGTACACCGCGTCCGGCCGCTCCCCGCGCAGGCGGCGGCCGAGTTCCCGGGCCAGGGCGGCCAAAAAAAGGGGTTCGGCCAGGCCCCGGACATCGGGCACGTCCAGGCAAACCAGCTCCGCGCCCTTTTCCGCCAGTGCGTCCAGGGGCCCGCCCGGGGCGTGGGCGCGCGCAAACAGCACCACCCGTTGACCCGCGGCCAAAAAGTGGGAGACCACCTCGTGCACGTGGGCGGGCATGATGCCCGGGGACTCGTAGAACACGTACCAGATGGTCAGGGGATCACCCATGCCGCGCCGCTTCCTTGTAAACGTCTATGAGCGTTTGTACGCACCGCTTCCTCTCGAACCGCTCCTCCGCCCGCCTGCGCGCCGCCGCGCCCATGGACCGGCGCAGGTCCGCGTCTTCGGCCAGCCGGACCATGGCGTCCGCCAGGGCCTCCACGTCTCCCGGGGGGACCAAAAGGCCGGTTTCGCCGTCCCGGACCACCTCGGGCACGCCGCCCACGGCGAACCCGGCCACGGCAAGCCCGCAGGCCTGGGCCTCCACCCCGGACATGCCAAAGGACTCCCTCCGGGAGGACAGCACCGCGAAATCCGCGTCCCGGTAAAAATCCGCCACGGCGGCCTCGCCTTCCAGCCGGCCCAGGAAGCGCACCGCGCCGGAAAGCTTGCGGGCGGCCTCCCGGACCTCGGCCTCCATGGGCCCGTCCCCGGCGATCAAGAGCTCCATGGGCACGGCCGCGCGCTCCCGCGCCCGGGCAAAGGCATCCACCAAGAGGTCCGGGCCGGACAAAGCGTGCAAGGCCTTGGCGAAGGCCGCCCGCACCGGGCCCTCCCGGCGGGGGGCTTCGGCCGGGCGAAACACTTCCGTGTCCACGCCCCAGAAAACCACCTCCACCGGCGTTTCGGGCGGAAGGTGCTTTTTTGCCTCGGCGGCAAGGTACGCGGACACCATGGTCACCCGCTCCGCCCGGGCCAGCAGGCTGCGGCGAATGAACCGCCGCCGTGCGCCGGACCCCGGACCGGGAAAGGCCACGTCCGACCCCCAGCCGGAAACCACCAGGGGACGAAGCCCCCGCGCCAGGAGCACGCCGGGCAGGGAGAACAGGGAAAACAGGCCGAACAGGTGATACACGTCCGGCCGGATATCCGCCAGCATCCGCCGGGCGCGGAAAAAAGCGGCTGGCCGGTTGTAGGGCCCCCTGGCGTACAGGGGAACCCGATGCACCGTCACGCCGGGGACATTGTCCCGGTCCCGGGTCGCCAGGTGCACCTCCACGCCCTGTTCCGCCAGCCCGGCCGCCAGCCGCCGGGTGTGCACGGAGCGGGCCTCGGAGATCATGCACACCTTCATTCTTCCGTGTCCTTCCACCGCCCGAGGCCGGCGCGCTTTTCCCGGGTCCAGGAAAGGACCTGTTTCACTTCGCTCCGGCTGATGTTGAGCACCCCCCACAGGAAAAGCCCCACGCCCAAGGCCGGGCCCCACGCGGAAAGGGGCCAGAACAGCACCGCCGCCGCGCCCCCGGCCAGGAGCACCAGGGAGCTTGCAAGGAGCCGGGCGTTCAGCGCGCCGGTCCGGTATCCCAGCACCCTGCGGGAATAGAGGAGCAGCGCCGTCACGGGAAGCGCGTAACTGACCCCGAAACACAGCGCCGCGCCTGGAAGCCCGAAACGGCCGACGGCCGGGGCGGCCAGCCCGAACAGCAGTACGTCCTGGGCCAGGGAGAACCCGATGAAGGCCCCCAGCCTGCGGGTGGGCAGAAGATACAGGGAAAGGCCCCAGAACAGAACCTTGAAGTAATCCCCCACGATCTGCAAGGGCAGGATGTCCGCGGCGGGCAGAAAGCTTTCAGCGTACAGGATTTCCACCACCGGCCCGCGCAGGGCGAGCAAAAGCGCCATGGCCGGTGTGAGGAACAGCACCGCCAGCCGGATGATCATGTTCAGCTCCTCCACGATGTCCCTCGAGGCGGTGAGTTCGCACAGGCGGGGAAAGGAGTAGGCGGCGATGGAGGTGAGCACCAGGGTGGGATAGGTCATGGTGAAGGCCCACACGGGCTGGTAGACGCCATTGGCCTCCTCGCCCAGGAGCTGGACGATGACGGACTTGAACAACAGGTGGCTTCCCGTGAACGCGAAGCCCACCAAAAGGCTGGTGGCCCCGTAGGCGAACAGCCTGCGCAACAGCGCGGGGTCCGGCGAAGGCGGCGAAAACGCGGAGAACCCGGCCTCCGCGGCGAGCCTGCGCCGGTGGAGGATCCAGTCTATGGAGGTGAACACGATGACCCCGGCCGCCGCGCCCGAAAGCCCGAACTTCCAGATGAGGGGGACCACCACCAGGGTGCCGAAAAAGGCCTTGGCCGCCCGCATCTTCGCCAGGGCGTTGATGCGCTTCAACCCCCGCAGGAACGCTCCCACCACGGTGGGATACATGCCCATGGGCAGGGAGGCGGCGTACACCAGCACCAGGGGCGCGTAGGCGTCCGTGCCGAACATGAGGGTGGAGACCCTGCCCGACCACAGGGCCAGGGCCGCGGCGGCCAGCACGGAAACCAGGAAGGGAGGGTAGAACCCGTGGGAGAGCACCTGCTGCACGGCCGCGGCGTCTTTTTGGGAATGGTACCGGGCCGTGTAGGTGATGATGCCCGTGCCCAGGCCCAGGCCCGCCAGGGTGACGGCCACGGCGTGGAAATGGCTGAGCACCGAGAGCACGCCCACGCCGTCCGGCCCCAGGAACACGGCGGTGAACTTGACCCGGAGCACGTCCAAGACCAGCACCGCCGCGGAACTGGCGCCCATGGCCAGGGTGGAGCCCAGGAGTTTGCGCATGGGGCTGGTCAATTCCGCCGCCGCGCCGGCCGCCGGGGCCAGGCCGGCTGGGTTTGCGGCGGCTTGGCCAGGGGGTGTTCGCTCTCCAGGCCCGGCAGCACGGCCACGAGGCCCGCCGTAAACCAGAAGGGCTCCATGATGCGGACGATGATGAAGGTGTTCACGCCCAGGGAATGGACCGCCAGGGCGGCGGCCCCGGCAAGGAACCCCGCGGTGAGCCCCTTGCCCACGGGGTCCGAGGCGTTTTTGAACCTTTGGGCCCCCATGCGGAAAACCGCGGCCAACAAGGCCAGGAACGCCGCCAGCCCGGCCATGCCGGTCTCCACCAGCACGCGCACGTACTGGGCGTCCATGAAGGTGTATCCCGTGACCCCGTGGCCCAGCATCGGATGCCGCGTCCAGGCGGAGAGGCCCTGCGCCCAGCTCTGCAGACGGGCGGAGGTGGAGGTGTCCAGCCGCACGCCCAGGATCTGCACCTGGCCGGGGTGCGGCGGTTGGGTGAAGGTGTAGGCCACCCGGTCCCGCACCGGCCCTGGTGCGGCCAGAAGCAGCCCGGCAAAGGCCAGGGCCACCACGGCGAACCCCACGGAGCGTTTCCTGGAGAGCATGGCCAGGACGAACGCGCCGGGCGCCAGGGCCGCGTAGGAGGCCCGGGACTGGGTGAACAGGAAGGGAAACAGCATGACCGCCAAAAGGAACAGGCAGGCGGCCTTCTTTCTGAGGTCCGGGGCGTAGGCGGCGATTCCCGCGGTCAGAAGCCCGGTGAACAGGAGATAGCCTCCCAGGGTGTTGGGCTCGCCCGCCCCCCCCTCGAAGGGCGTGGAAATGCGCCCGCCG
>JAFDHW010000089.1 GCA_019308705.1 Deltaproteobacteria bacterium | reverse complement strand
GGTGAAGAGCGCACGTCCATACTAAAAAAAAATCAGGACAAATTCCATGAAAAAAGGTTTCACGGCAAATCATCCGCCTGCGGGGGCCCGCCCGGCAAGGACCTGGTCCACCTTGGCCAGGGCCTCCCGGACGGCCGCCTGGTTCGGGTCCAGGGCCAATGCGGCCGCAAGGTGCTTTCGCGCTTCGGAAAACCTGCCCAGCCCGGCCAGCAGGCGGCCCAGCGAGCCCTGGGCCCGGGCGCTCGCCGGGTCGATGGAGACCGCCCGGCTGTAGCTCTGCACCGCCTGCTGGTACCTTCCCGTGGTGGCGTAAAGGTCGCCGAGGTTGAGCAGGACCTCCACGTTGTCCGGCTCCAGTTCCAGGGCCTTTTGCAGGTGTTCCCAGGCCTTGTCGTACTTGCCCTGCAACCCCAGGACCAAACCCAGCTTCATGTGCCCCTTGACGTAGCCGGAGCGCGCTTCGACGGACCGCGAAAGGCTTTCCTCGGCCTTTTCCAGGTTCCCGGCGTAGGCATAAAGGGTTCCCAACTGGCAGTAGCCAATGGCCAGATGGGTCTTCTGCCAGTCCATGAGCTTGGGCTTTACCGGCTCCCCCTCCGGCGTCCTGGCGAGTTCCGCGATCCTCCGTTCCCTTGCGCGCACGGAACGGGTGTAGGCGGCCACGCCTTTTTCCCATTCTCCCCGCTCCTGGTACACGTATCCCAGGCCGGACCAGCAGCGGTCGGCGGGTCCGCCCTTGGCCAGGCTGTCCATCCACAGGGCCTCGCCGTCCCCCCAAATGTGGTTGCGCCGCACGGAAAACAACCCCAGGACCAGCGCCGCCAGCACCAAGACCACCGCCGCCTGTCGGCGGCTTTCCAGAAGCGCCGCCGCCCCGGCCGTCACGGCCAGGACCGGAAAGGCCGAGGGGAGGTACAGGCGGTGGTCGAAACGCATCTCCAGGCCCAGAAACGAGGACTCCATGACCAGGGCGGCGAAGAACCAAACCACGGCGAAGGCCGCCAGCCGGTGTTTTTTGGCCAGGGCCGCGGCCGCGGCCAGGGCGAGGACGACAAACAGCAGGGCGGCCAGCGTCGTGGGCGGCGAAAGGAGTCCGGTGGAGGGGGAAACCCCGTAGGCCAGGGACATCCTTCCCGGCCAGGGCGCGGCCAGAAGTGCCGCGTAGGAGGCCACCACGCGGGCCTGGGTGAGCAGCCGCTCGCCCAAGGTGAAGTCCCGAAGCTCGTAGGTTTTCCGGATCAGGCCCAGCGGGTCGAAGGAAGTCACCACGAAAAGAGCGGCCGCCACCGTAAGCACCGCGGCCGCGGCCGCCTCGGGCCGCTTCTTCAGCCATTGAACGGAAAGGTCCTGGAAAAAGAACCATTCCACCAAAAGAACCAGCAGGGGAACCACGGCCGCGGTTTCCTTGGACCCCAAAGCCAGGGCCCAAAACACGCCGCACAGGGCGAACCACCCCCGCCTCGTCCCGCCCCGCGCCATGCGGCCGCGCACGTAAGCCCACAGGCAGACGAAGGAAAACAGGGCCGACAAAAGCGCCATGCGCTGGACCACGTAGGACACGGTCTGGGTCTGGACCGGGTGGAGGAGCCACAACAAGGCCGCGGCGGCCGCCAGGTTCCGGGAGGGCCCCTCCCCCCGGCCCGAAGCTTCGAGCACCGCGGAGAAGAGAAGGAACAAAACGAACGCGGCCAGGGCGTGGAGCACGGCGTTGTCCATCCGGAATCCGCCGGCGGTCAACCCGTGGATCACGTGGCTTATGCCAAAGGACACCTTGGACACGGGCCGGGGGATGGGCGGCCCGGAAAAAGCCGCGGCCGCCAGTCCGGAAACCGACAGGCGCTTTAAGTGCACCTCGTCGTTGGAAACGATGTTGTCCAGGTCATCCAGGGCGAACGGCCCGGAAAAGGCCGGCCAATACACCGCCAAGGCCAGGGCGACGAAAACAGGAAGCAGAAGGAGCCGCCACGGGCGCAAAGCAGAAGACGAGTTGGTTTGTTCCATTGGTTTCATCCGTGCTCCACAGGCTCAGGAAGCGGCCTTGGCGAGGATCTCCCCCCTGAACCAAGGGTTGTCCCTCAAGGGCTCCAGCTCCGGGTCCCTTGCCAGGGAAGGCTTTTTGCCGCCGGCCTCCAGGTACCGTTTCAGGGCCTCGACGGCCCCTTCCCGGTTTCCCTGCAGGGCGCGGGAAACCGCCAGGTGATAGTAGGCGTTGGCCTTCTCCCTTCCCTGGGCCGAGCGTGCGGCCCGGGAGAACAGGTCCTGGGCCTCCTGGTGGCGGCCCAGCCGGAGCAGGAAGAGGCCGGTGCGGTTCATGGACTCCGGGTTGGTTTCCAGGTCCATGGCGGCCCGGGCGTACTCAAGGGCCTTTTCGTCCTCGCCCAGCCGATTGTGCAGGACCACCAGGCAACGGTTGAGGTGCGCCCGCTCCGCGGGATCGACGGCGGTCTTGAGGGCGTCTGCGGCCCGCTTCATGTCCTGCCGGGTGATCTCGATGACTTTTTTCACATGGTCGGCCAGGATGGCGGCTTCCTTGTGGTCCGGATCCTCCTCAAGGCACCGGTTCAGGTGGTCGAGAGCCTGTTCCGGGCGCCTGCGGGTGAAAAGCAGCCTGCCCACGCGGTAATGGACCTCTTCCCAGTCCGGCTTGTCCTCAAGTATCTTTTGGTAGTGGGCCAGGGCCGCCTCCGGACGGGCGTCGGCCGCCAGCACGTCGGCCAGGTTCACCCGGGTGGTGAGGTCGCCGGGCCTTGTCTCCAGGCTTTTTTCGTACCAGGAAACCGCCTCGGCGAAGTTCCCCTGCCGGGCCATGACCGCGCCCAGGTTGTTCATCACCTCGGCGTTTTCCGGGTCCCAGGCCAGCACGATCTTCAACTGTTCCACGCATTCCTCGATGCGGCCCTGGCCGAAGTAAAGCAGGGCCAGGTTCTGGCGCGCCCTGGCCTGCCTGGGCTCCCAGCGGATGGACTCCTTGAGGTATTTCTCCGCGTCCTTTAGCCGGCCCTGCCTCCGGGCCAGGGTGCCCAGGTTGTTGCACCCCTCGGCCAGGCGGCCCTTTAAGTCCAACGCCCGGCGGAAAAACCACAGCGCCTGTTCGGACTTGCCCTCCCGGGCCAGCTCGCGGCCCCGGGAAAACAGGCGTTGGTAGGCGGCCTCGTCGATGGCCACCGCCCGCAGGAGAGGTTCCCTGGCCTCCTCGTTTTTGTCCTCCAGAAGAAGGTTCAAAGAGATATTGTACAGGGGCCGGGCGTTTTCGGGGTTTGCTTCGGCCGCCTCCCGCAGGAGGGCCAAGCCGTCGCCCCACACGAAGCTGCGGTTCAAGGTGAGGCCGCAAAGCACAAGGGCCGCGGCCCCCACCGCGGCGGCCTGCCTTTTGGGGACGCGCACCAGCCTGTCCAGCCCGGTCGCCGCCGCCAGGAAAAGGAAGGCCACGGGCAGGTACATGCGGTGCTCGAACACCAGTTCCAGGCCGATGACCGAGGATTCGATGACCAGGTTTCCCAAAAACCACAACACGGCAAAAGAGAAAACCCGGCTCCTTTTGGCGAAAACCACGGCGGCCGCCAAAAGCGCCGCCAGAAACAGGCCAGCCGCCAGGGTGGAGGCGGGGTCAAGCCATCCGCTGGACAGGGAAAAGTCGTGGAGCAGGCTCTGCCGGCCCGGAAGGGGGGCGACCAGAAGGGAGAGGTAGAAGACCACCACCCTAAGCTCCGTGAAGAGCCGCTGGGACAGGGTAAACTCCCGGGCCTGGTAGGTGGTCCGGATGTAGGCCAGGGGGGAAAAGTTGGTGTACACCAGGGCCGCCGCCACAAGGGCCGCGGCCGCCACCAAAATCCACACCGCGTTTTTCCGCAACCAGGCCGTGGAAAGGCCCTGGAGGAAGTACCATTCATACAAGAGCAGAATCGCAGGGAGGGTGGCCGCGATCTCCTTGGACAGCAGCGCGCCGGCCCCGGACGCCGCGCACAGGGCGAACCAGCCCGCGGCCCGGCGGACGGTCGCCGCGGTTCTTCCCCGGGCGTAGGCGAACACGGAAAGAAAGAAGAACAGGGCGGCCAGGGAGGTCATGCGCTGGACCAGGTAGGCTACCGCCTGGACCTGTACCGGGTGCGCGGTCCACAAAAGGGCCGCGAAAAAGGCCAGGTTCCGCGCCCTGGCCCGGGAGGCCCCCGGCTGAGCCAGCGAAAGGGTGGTGAAAAACAGGGCGAACAGGGCCAGGGCGGCCAGGGAGTGGATGAGGATGTTCACCAGCCTGAACCCTGCGGGCTCCATGCCGTGTGCCAGGTAATCGAGGGCAAAGGTCAGGTGGGGGATGGGCCGGTGCTTCACGTACCCGCCCGTGGCCGCCTCCCAGAGGCTTTGGGGGTCGAGCCGGGATATCCGGATGGACGGGTTGGTCTTGATGCTGGTCATGCCATCCAGCAGAAACGGCCCCGGCACCGAGGGGGCGTACAGCACGAAGGGCAGCAGAAACAGCGCCAGGCACATGGCCGGAAGGACGCGGCGGCCGGCTTGGGGTTCACTGGGCGGCATGGGTCTCCTGTTTCATCTGCTGGTCCGCCTGGGAAAGAAGCCTCTGGGCGGGCCCGGCCAGGGAGGGGTTCAGCCGCGCGGCGGCAAGCAGGTGTTCCCTGGCCTCGTCGGGCTTGCCCTGCGTAAGGAGCAGCCTGGCCAGGTTGAAGTGGGCGCCGGCGGTCTTGTCGTCCATGCCCTGTTCCCGGGAAATCCGCAGGGCCTCCCGGAAGTGGGCCGCCGCCTCCTGCGCCCGGCCCTCTTGGGCGTAGATCACGGCCAGGTTGTTGTGGGCCAGCATGTAGTCCGGGTCCAGGGATAGGGCCTTCTGGTAGTGGCTTATGGCCCGGCCGGGGTTGTCCAGCTTCCAGCAGGCCAGCCCCGCGTTCAGGTGCGCCCGGGGGTTGTCCGGGGCCAGGCGCAGGGAGGCTTCCACGTGGGAGAGGCCCTCCTTGAGCCTCCCCGCGTCCACCAGTCGTCTGCCCAGGTTGTTGTGGGCCTCGGCGTGGTCCGGATCCAGGGCCAGGGTCCGGCGGTAGGCCTCCATTTCCTTTCGCCGGTCCCCGGCCATCCCGTAGGCCTTGGCCAGGTGAAACCAGGTCCAGGGCTCCTGCCTCTTGTCCAGGCCCAGGGCCATGGCCTTTTCGAACACGGCCGCGGCCTGGCCGGGTTTTTCGTCCTGCAGGTACAGGGTTCCCAGGTTCAGCAGAGGCCGGGCCTTTTGGGGCGATTTTTCCGCCGCGTCGGACCACAGGCGGTGGTTGTCCGCCCATACCGCGCTGCGCGCAAAGGTGAGGGAGCAAAGGACCAGGACCGCCCCGGCCAGGACGCCCGCACGGACCCCCGGCCGGCGGACGACTTTAAGGAGCAGGATGGTGAGCAGGGCCGAAAGGAGCATGGACGGCAGGTACATGCGGTGCTCGAACACGATTTCCAGGGCGAACACCGAGGATTCCAGGGCGAGGTTTCCGAAAAACCAGAACACGCAGAAAGCGGCGAGCCGGTGCTTTTTGGCGAAAAACGCAGCCCCGGCCAGGGAAAGGACGATGAAGGCCAGGGCCAGGGCCGTGGAGGGGGGATCCAGAAAAGAGCGGGACAGGGGAAAATCGTGGTCCAGGTTTTGGCGGCCCGGCGCGGGCACAAGGAACAACGAGACGTACCAGGCCACCACCCGGAACTCCGTGAGCACCCGCTGGGCCATGGTGAAGGGCCGGTTTTCGTAGCTCTGCTGAATGCGGATGAGGGGGTGAAAGTCCGAATAAACCAGGAGCACGCACGCGGAAACCAGCAAAAGCGCGATGACGGCGGGAAGCATGCGCCCAAGCCAGCGGCCCGAGAGATCCTGGAAGAAGAACCACTCGTATAAAAAGAGGAACAAGGGAAGGGTGAACGCGATTTCCTTGGACCCCAAGGCCAAAAGACCCGCGGCCACGCATCCCGCGAACCAGGCCACGGCCCTTTTTCCGCCGCCCGAAAGCCTCCCCCGGGCGTAGCAGACAAGCGCAGCCAGGTAAAACAGGGCGGCCAGGGAATTCATGCGTTGCACCACGTAGGCCACGCTCTGGGTTTGCACGGGGTGCGCCAGCCACAGGGCGGCCGCGGCCAGGGGAAAAAATTTCCCCGCCGTGGAATCTCCGGGCAGGGCCGGAGCCAAAGACCACGTGATCCGCAAAAGCAGGAACAGCAAAAAGCCCGCCAGGGCGTGGATGAGGACGTTCACCAGGTGGAAGCCCAACGGGTCCATGCCGTGGAGGGCGGCCTGGAGCCCGAAGGTGAGCTTGGGCACCGGCCGGTTGGGGGAGTATTCGGCTCTGGCCGCGCGCGCCAGGGAGGAAACCGCCAGCTCGGCGCCCGCGATGTCCGGATTCTTCGCAAAGCTGTGGAGGTCGTCAAAGACAAAAGGGCCCCTGGCCGCGGGGAAGTAGACGGCCAGGGAGAGGGCGAAAAACGCCAGGGCGACCCAGGCGGTGCTGTCCGCAACGTGTCGAATTTTGCGGGAACGCGCCCTCACGCCGCAAGAGGCGTCCATCCCCTTAGGCTTGGCGTCGGTCATGGCTCGCCCGGGATAAGCTCGTCCTGGAGCCGGCCCGGTCTGGTGCAAGGTGAAAGGACCTTCGAAAATGCCGCCCCTAAACGGCGAAGATTTGGGCGGCGTCGCCTGGAATGAGCAGACATGAAGGCTTTCAGCTTAGGGATTCGCACCTGCCCTGTCAACCGCAGGAAAAAAGCGCCGCATGGCGCCTTCTTTTGACGACGGCGCGGGGGTTTTCCCCGGCATGCTACTTGCAGAATGTTTTGGGAAAGGAGCGATCCCGACATGATGCATGGAGGACGAAACGCCCGCCGGCACAGGGCTTCTGCTTCCTGTTGCCGTTCCCGGGAAGCCAGGTTTCTCCCCCGGGAATGGGTAAGAACACCCCCTTGCCGGGGTTTACCTGTACATCCGCACCAAGGGGGATACTTACCTGTTGACAAAACAAGTGAGGTACCCTTAGTATGCCTGCATACACCCCATAGGTGCACTTTGCTCGCCTCGTATTCAAGCGCGCCGGTCTCTGGTGCGCAGCCTGCACATAAAAAGAACGAAACCAAGCCCCCGGCGGAGGACTGCCGCTCGAGAGGGGGTTTTCCGGCCGGCAAACGGCCGGAGCTCTCGTTTCCTGCGTGGAAATGCCGGCTGGGAGGTCTCGCATGATACGAATCCTTCCTCTTACCATTGTGCTTGTGGCCCTTTTTTTGGTTTCCCCCGCCTACTGCGGCATGACCCTCCTGGATGACGAGGGGATGGAGGAAATCGAGGGGCAGGTGGGCATCTCCATCGACATCAATGCGGGCACCACCCAAGGCTACATGATCTACGGGGACACCGACGGCATACCCACCAACACCACCCAAGGCTACCTGAACTTCGGCGGCCTGACCATCGACAACGGCGTGGCCGCGGGGACCACGGCTTCCTTGACCGGCGTGACGCTGGACCTGGGAACAACCACCGGCATCACCTATCTCGTCATCGGCGCCAGCGCCCTCTCGGGCAGAATCACGTTCAACAACATCTCCATGGGCGATGGAACCACCTCCACGGCCATTGGAACCTTGCAGTTAGGCGATATCCAGTTGGTCACGGGCTCCACGGTGAAGCTCTTCGCACATTGATCAAGCGCAGGCGACAGGCCCGAACGGCCTGAAATCCGTCAACCCAAAGCAACAAGGAGCAATGTCATGAAAAGAACCCTTTTCTGGATGGCGGTGATCGCCCTGGTGCCCCTGGCGGCCTGGGCGGGCATGACCGCCATCCCCGACAGCGAGCTGCAGGAGATCAAGGGCCAGACCGGGATCACCGTCTCCATGGACCTGAGCGTGGGCATGGGCGACATAGGCTGGGAGGACGGTGACGGCTTCACCGGCGCCGCCAACCCTGGCGCGGTGGTCCTCTCCGGGGTGACCATCCCCACCATGAGCCTGTCCTCGGTGACCATTGACGCCGGCACCACCGGCGCCGGCACGTCCTACCTGGCCATCGACACCGGCTCGAGCAACCTGATCACCGGCACCATGATCATCAACGACGTGATCATCGGCCAGTCCCTGGGCGCCGCGGTCTCCAGCCTCGGCAAGTTCCAGATCTCCGACGTGGCCGTGTCCTTCGGCACCATCAAGATCAGCGGCCACTAAGCCGCTTTGACCCCTTGAGGGCAACAGGCGAAAGCCTGAAAACACAAACACCTGCATAAAGGAGAAGAAACATGAAGAGGA
>JAFDHW010000088.1 GCA_019308705.1 Deltaproteobacteria bacterium | reverse complement strand
TGGCCTACCTGGCCATTTTGAACTCCATGATCCTGCGGGTGCCCCTGGCCGCGAAGCGGTTTCTGGCCCCCCCGTTGTTCGCGGCCGAGGGCCTGGTGCAGCGGCTCCAGGGAAAGGCCACTTCCTGCGTGGCCCTGGGGCGCTGGCAAAAGCTTGCTTCTTGCCCGGACGCGCCATGACGGCCATAAGCCCCACGCCCACCGGCTCCGCCACCATGAGCCGCGCCATGGCCGGGGCGGACGCTTACTACCAATGGATTTTCGGCCTGGTGCGGCCCCACCTGGGCCGCCGGGTGCTGGAGTTGGGAACCGGCCCCGGCGTGCTGACCCGGCAGATGCTGTCCGCGGGCGTGGAGACGCTTTTTTCCTGCGACGTGGACCCCCGGTGCGTGGAGGCCATAGACGGGCTGGACCCCCGGCTGACCCCCGCGTGCCTGGACCTGGAGGCCCCCGGATGCCTGGACGGCTGTGCTGGACGGGACATAGACACCGCGGTTTCCGTGAACGTGCTGGAGCATATCGAAAACGACCGCGCCCTGCTGGCCGCCCTGGCCCGGGTGCTGGCCCCCGGCGGAAAGGTGGTGCTGTTCGTGCCGGCGCACATGCTGCTCTACGGCGGCATGGACCGCGCGGCCGGGCACTTCCGCCGCTACACCCGCGCCGGGATGCGTGCCCTGCTCAAGGAGGCCGGGTTCGCGCCCGTACTCCTGCGCTACGTGAACCCCCTGGGCTTTTTCGGGTGGTTGTTCACCAGCCGCGTCCTGGGGGTGGCCGATGTGAATGCACCCATGGTGAACTCCCAGATCCGGCTGTTCGACAGGTACCTGCTGCCCCTCTCCCGGCTGGCCGAACCGTTCACGGGCAGGCTGTTCGGCCAGAGCCTTTTGGCCGTAGGCCGCCTGGGCGGGCGTTAAGGGAGGGCGGCCAATGTGCGGAATCTGCGGCATGGTTTCCATGAACACCCCGCCGGAGGCGAAAACCGTGGAGGCCATGTGCGGGGTAATGTCCCACCGGGGGCCAGACGCCCGGGGGACCTGGGTGCATGGGCCCGCGGGCCTGGGCCACTGCCGCCTGTCGGTCATCGACCTGAGCGAGGCGGCCAACCAGCCCCTGCACCATGAAAACGGCCGCTGGCATATCACCTACAACGGCGAGCTGTACAACTACCGCGAACTTAAGGCCGAGCTGGAAAGGGAAGGCGTGGCCTTCTCCACCGAGGCGGACAGCGAGGTGGCGCTCAAGGCCTATTGCCGGTGGGGCCCGGCGTGCCTTTCCCGGTTCAACGGCATGTTCGCCTTTGGGGTGTGGGACAGCGAGGAAAAAAGGTTGTTCCTCGCCCGGGACCGCATGGGCGAAAAGCCCCTGTTCTACGCCCCCCTTGCCGGCGGGGGCGTGGCCTTCGCCTCGGAGCTGGGGGCGCTTCTGGCGGGGGGGGGCGGCTCCGGCAGGCTCAGCCCGGCCGGGGTTTCCCAGTTTTTGAGCTTCGGCTACACCCTGGCCCCGGCCACCCTGGTCTCCGGGGTGTTCAAGCTGCCTGCCGCGTCGTGGATGACCGTGGGGCCGGAGGGGACGCGCGGCCCGGTGCGCTACTGGGACCTGGCCGAGGCCTTTGGCAACAAGGCCCGCTTTTCCGGCCTGGATGAGGCGGCCGGCGCCCTGTGGGAGCTGTTTTCCGACGCGGTGCGCCTGCGCCTGGTTTCCCACGTGCCCCTGGGCGCGTTCTTGAGCGGGGGCATGGATTCCTCCGGGGTGGCCGCGGCCATGAAGCACCACCAAAAACGGGTGCAAACCTTCAGCATGGGGTTTTCCCAGGCCGGGTTTTCCGAGCTTCCCATGGCCGCCTACGCCGCGTCCGCCCTGGAAACGGAGCACCACGCCGAGGTGCTGGACGGGCAGGGGGCAGGGGGGTTCGACGCCATGGCCGCGTTGCTGGACGAGCCGTTGGCCGACACCTCCATCCTGCCCATGTTCCACCTGGCCCGGTTCGCGAGAAACGACGTGACCGTCTGCCTTTCCGGCGACGGCGGGGACGAGCTTTTCGCGGGCTACGAAACCTACGCCGCCACCCGGCTGTGCCGCGCCACCCGCCGCGCGCCCGCACCGGCCAAGGAGGCGCTTCTGGCCCTCCTGGACCGGGTGCTTCCGCCCGGGTACACCAAGGTGGGGTGGGAAACCAAGGCCCGGGCCTTTTTGCTGCACCACGACCCGGACCCGCTGCGGGCCCACGCGGCCTGGCGCACGCTGTTTTCCGAGCAAGAGAAGAAGCTTTTGTGCCTTCCCGGCGCGTGGCGGAAGATAGGCGTCGAAAACCCGGTGGAGACCGCCCTGGCCCACGCGGGCAACGTGGCCGAGGCCCACTACCTGGACCGGGCCATGTACCTGGACATGAAGACCTGGCTTGCCGACGACATTTTGGTGAAGGTGGACCGGGCCACCATGGCCCACGGCCTGGAGGCCCGGGCCCCGTTTCTGGATTACCGGCTGGTGGAGTTCGCCGCCTCCCTGCCCGTGGACTACAAGATGCGGGGGCTTGCCAAGAAACGGGTGCTGAAAAGGGCCTTCGCGCCGGTGCTCCCCGGCCGGGTGATCCGGCAGAAGAAGCGGGGCTTCAACGCCCCCCTGGCCGCGTGGATGCAGGGGAGCCTTGCGCCCCTTTGCCAACGGGCGCTTTCGCCGGGCGGGCCGCTTTCCGCCATGTTCGACGTGTCCTTTGCATCCGGGCTTTTGGACGGCCACCTGGCCGGAAGGCGGGACAACCACCAGAAGCTGTTTCCCCTGGTGCTCCTGGACTCCTGGTGCCGCCGGAACAATTTGTCCCTGTGAATTCGTCGCGGAAAGGAGGGGCCATGCCCCGCGAAGGCATTTCCCTGGTCATCCCGGCCTACAACGAGGCGGACGCCATCGGCGGCATCGTGGAAAAGGGCCTGTCCGTGCTGGAGTCGCTTCACGCCGGGGGCTTCGAGGTGGTGGTGGTGGACGACGGGTCCACCGACGCCACCGCCGAACAAGCCCGGGCCCACGGCGCCAGGGTGGTACGCCACCCGGCCAACGCGGGCTACGGCTACGCCATAAAAAACGGCATCGCCGCCGCTTCCTATGAGCACATCGCCATCGCGGACGGGGACGGAACCTACCCCATGGAGGAGCTGCCCCGGCTCTGGAAAAAGTATTGCGAGGGCTACGACATGGTGGTGGGCTCCCGCAAAGGCCGGTTCTATGACGGCTCGCTTTTGAAGCGCTTGTCCCGCTTCTTGCTGAAGCTTCTGGTGGAGTTCGTCACCGGCCAGGGCATCGCGGACATCAACTCCGGGATGCGCATCTTCAACAAACGGGCCGTGGCCGGGTATTTCCCCCGGCTGTGCAACACGTTTTCCTTCACCACGTCGCTTACCCTGGCCTACCTCATGACCGGCCGGTTCGTGTCCCACGTGCCCATCTCCTACCGCAGGCGCGTGGGAAGGTCCAAGGTGCGCCTGTTCCGCGACACCCTGCGGACACTCCAGTACATCGTGGAAGCCATCATGTACTACAACCCCCTGAAAATGTTCCTTCTCTTGTCGGCAGCCATGGTGCTGGCCGCGGGCGGGTGCTTTGCGGGGGCCGCGGTTTCCGGGTGCCTGGCGGCGGACATCCTCGGGGCCGGATTTGTGGTTTTGGCCGTGGTCACTTTTTCCCTGGGCCTGCTTTCCGTGGTGGTGTCGCGGCCCAGGGTGCCGGAAGGGACGTTCCCCTTGTCCTCGTCGTGTCCGGTGGAGGAGCCCGTGGGGAAAGACAACAGGGACGTTCCCCGTGCGAACGCGCGGTAGGGAAGGGAAGGCTTGGCCTTTCATGGACGCGAGGCGAAAAGCGGCGGCCCCATGGGGATGAAGAACGGCGAAAAGCCCGCAACTCCCCGGCCGGACGCAGGGCGTTGCTTGGAAGCGCCCGACGTTCGGCTGCTGGAGGGATTTTTCACCCTGCTGTGCGTGTTCCTGGCCGCCTGGGGGGTGTCCGTGGAAATTTCCCGGCTGGCCGGGCTTACCCTGCCCCGGTGCGGAATCCTGTTCGCGGTCCTGTTCGTTCCGGCCGCTGCCGTTACCTTCCGCCTCTTTTATGACAGGGAAGTCCCGGCCGGATTGCGGGACTACCGGTTCGCCGCGGCCCTGGCGGGGCTGGCGGCCTTCGGCGCCTGGCTGTTCGCAATGCGCGTCCAGGTGATGATCGCCGGGGCGGACCATTTTTCCTACCTGGGCCACGTGGCGTATCATTTGCGCCACCCCGGCACGCCCATGGGCTTTGGGTGGGCGGGGTATTTCACCACCCACCCGGGCCACGTATCGCCCTACTTCATCCCCTACACCTGGGAATACTTCCATGTCCTGGCCAGCCTGTGGACCGGCGCTTCGCTTTCGCGGGTGTCGTTGTCCGTGCTGCCCGCCTTTTTCACCGCCGTGTCCCCCCTGCCGCTCTACGTGCTGCTCCGGCGCTTCGGAACCGGCCCCTTGGCCGCGCTGGCCCTTGCCCTTTCCACCTTGGGCCTGCTGTGGCTGGACGCCCGGGACTTCACCACCTACGGCGGCATGTTCTTCCACCGCATGTACGAGGTGAAGGGCGTGCTGTTCGCCGTGGGGCTGCCCATGCTCTGCTGCGCATGCCTGCGCTACCTGCAGCGGCCGGGCGCCGCGGCGGCGTTCTTCCTGCTGGCCGCGGGGGCGGGATTTTCCTTCATGGGCCGGAACACGCCCGTGCTGTTTATCCCGGCGGCGGCGCTGTTGTGCCTGGCCCACGGCCTGGTGTACCGGCGCGTCCGCCGGGCGCTGGCCTGCTTCCTTTTGGCCTGTGCGTTTCCCGCGGCCATGCTGGGCGCAACCAAGCTCTTTGCCGGCCCGGTGTCCACCTACGTGTTTGTGCGCACGGCCAACACCATCTACGAATACGGGGTACGCAACACCAGCGCCCCGCCCTTTGACCTGTCCTTTTTCCCGGACGGGCCGGGGACGATCTACCCCTTCGTGCTGCTGTTTCTCCTGACCGGGATGGCGGGCCTGGTTCTCCAAAGAAACCGCGCCCGCTTGTGGTTCTTCTGGACCCTGGCCTGGGCCGCGGTGTTCATCAATCCCCTCACCTATCACGCGTTCGGCGGCCTGTTTCCCGAATATTCCCAGGTATACGACCGATTCTTCTTCACCTTTCCCGCGTATCTCACCCCGGCCATGGCCGTTTGCTTCCCCCTGCGGCTGCGGGGGGCGTGGAAGCTCTTGGCCCTGGCATCCCTGGGCCTGGCCATCCTGTGGGCGGCAAACATGGATGCCGCGTATTCCAAAAAGCTTGAAATCGTCCGGCAAAACCGCTGGAAGGACTCCATCCACGGCCAGTTCACGGACCAGGAACAACAGGCCCTGCCCTTCGGCCAAGACGCCGTGGTCCTGGCCCCCATGCTGGTCATCCACGAGATGTCCGCCCTGGACCCCGGCTGGCGTTACGTGGCCAACCGGGGGTTCTGGCTGCCGGACCGCCTGCCGGGGCGCGGGGAACTGGTCCTGGACATCCTCGAGGCCCAGGCCCATCTGGACCACCGGCCCGAAGGCAGGTACCCGGATTCCCTGAAACGGGTGCTGGACGCGGTGAAGCCGGACGTGGTGGCCGCCACCAGGAAAGCCCTGGAGATCAAGGACATAAAGGAAATCCTCGAAAAGAGGGGCTACGAGGAGGTTCCCACGCCCGGAAGCGCGGTGTTCTTCTACAAGGATCGGGAAAGGGCGGAAGCGCCCGAAGGGGGCGCGGGATAAGGGCCGGAGGCAGGAGAAGCCTCTGTGCCGCGGGTTTGACCGGAACAGGGCGGGATGCTATCCTGACGACTGCGGGTTTCCGGGTGCGGCCCGGAACCTGCACCACCGCCGGATTTCCATAAAAAATGGCGGAAGTGCATGGGAATCGAACCCACCCGGGACGGTGTTAGCGCCCCACACCGGATTTGAAGTCCGGGAGCCCCACCAGTGAGCTGCGCACTTCCGCGAAGCTTAAACATAGGCCAGCCGCCCGAGCCTGTCAACGCCGGTCACGCCGGCCCGCCCACGCCCTTGGAAAGGATGCCCCATGGTGGACAAGGACCGCCTGGCCTCCACGTTCATGACCCTGGTGCGCGTGGACTCCCCATCCCGCAGGGAGGGCGCGCTGGCCCGCATCCTGGCCGAGCGCCTGTCCGCCCTGGGCGCGGAGGTCTTCTTCGATGCGGCCGGACCGGTGTGCGGCTCGGACACGGGCAACCTCGTCGCCCGGTTTCCCGGGGCCGAGGGCTTGCCGCCGCTTCTGCTCAACGCCCACATGGATACGGTCCAGCCCGGGGAGGGCATCGTGCCCGTGCTCGAGGACGGGGTGTTCAAAAGCGCCGGCGAAACCATCCTTGGCGCGGACGACAAAAGCGCCATCGCCGTGCTTTTGGAGACCCTCACCGTGCTTCTGGAGACCGGGTCCCCCCGGCCGCCCCTGGAGGTGGTGCTCACCATCTGCGAGGAAGTAGGGCTTCTGGGGGCCAAGGCCATGGATCCGGGGCTCGTCACCGCGCCCTACGGCTACGCCCTGGACGCCTCGGACCCGGACGGCATCGTGGTGCGCGCGCCCGCGGCCAACAAGCTTTCCTTCGTGGTCCACGGCAAGGCCGCCCACGCAGGCGCCGTGCCCGAACAGGGGATAAACGCCATCCAGGTGGCCGCCGCGGCCATCGCAAGCCTTCCCCTGGGCCGCCTGGACGGGGAGACCACCTGCAACCTGGGGGTGATCCATGGCGGGGTGGCCACCAACATAGTGCCGGAAAAGGTGGAGGTCTTGGGAGAGGCCCGGAGCCACAACCCGGCCAAGCTCCAGCACGTCACCGACCGCATGGTGCAGGCCTTTTCCCAGGAGGTGGACCGGGTGCGCAAGGAGCGCGGCGCGGACGACGGCCTGCCCACCCTGCAGGTCGCGGTGGACCGGGATTTTCCCTGCCTGAAGGTGCCCGGGGACCACCCCCTGGTCGCCGCGGCGTGCAAGGCCGCCGAGCGCCTTGGCCGGACCATGGCGCTGAAGACCTCGGGCGGCGGCGCGGACGCCAACATCTTCTTTGACCGCGGCATCCCCTGCGGCGTGCTGGGCACGGGCATGGAAGACATGCACACCACCCGGGAGACCGTGGCCCTGAAGGACATGGAAAAGGCCGCGGCCCTCTTGGTGGAGATCGTGCGGCTCCACGGCAAAAACGCGGTTTCCCGGGAATCTTCCGACTGATTTTTTCATCTGGAGGCGGTTTTTCGTGAAAAAGTTATCCTTGTTTCTGGCGGCGGCCTTGGTTTTCGCCGCCTTGCCCGCGGACAGCGAAGTGGTGCAGGAAGTGGACGCGGTGGGCTGGTCCAAGATCTATTCCGGCAACATCCCCCGCGCCCGGGAGCACGCACGGGAGGACGCCTTCGACGCGGCCGTGACCCAGACCGTCCAGTCCCTGGTGCCCACCGACGAGCTTGTGGCCAGCTTTCCCCTGGCCGCGGGCACGGTCCTGGACCGGCCCCAGGAGTACATCTCCGGGTTCCGCGTGCTGGCCGAGGCCCAGGAGGGCGGCAAGGTGCGGCTTTTGGTGCGGGTTTCCGTGGACGCCGAAGGCGTGCGCGACGCCCTGGCCGAGGCCGGCCTGCTCTCCGCGGACAACCGCCTGCCACAAGCCGCCGTGCTCCTGGGAGAAAAGGGCGTGGACGGATCTTCGGCCAGGAGTTGGTGGTCCCCGGCCGTTTCCGGCGACGCCCCCTCCGACGCGGCGCGCACCGTGGCCGAGCAATTGGAAAGCGAGGGATTCCGGGTGGTGGACGCCTATCCCGCGGTGCGGGAGATCATGGAAGACCCGGCCTTCTCCTCCGGGACCATGGACCAGGAAAAGGCCCTGGAGGCAGCCCGGCGCGCCGGGGCGGGGGTTTTGGTTTTCGGCCGGGCCGAGGCCCAGTCCGCGGCCAACGTCATGGGCGACTCCACCAAGACCTTCCAGGGAGTGGTGTACCTCCAGGCCCTGGACGCGAAAACCGGCCAGGTGCTGGCCAGCGCCCGCGAAACGGCCGCTTCCGTGTCCGAAAACCCGGAGGAGGGCGGGGCCCGGGCCCTTGCCCAGGCCGCCCAACAGGCCGCCGAATCCCTGGCCCGGGAAGCCGCGGTCTCCTGGAAGAACCTCGCCGGCTCCGCACGGTTCGAAATCTCCGTGCGCGGCATCCAGCCCCTGTCCCGGTTCGTGTCCTTCCGCCGAGACCTGAAGGAGAACACCCCCGGCGTGTCCGTGGTGGTGCCCCGGAGCATGGACG
>JAFDHW010000087.1 GCA_019308705.1 Deltaproteobacteria bacterium | reverse complement strand
TCCTTCATATGCTTGTCCCAGCCGATGCCGTCCGGGGCCAGGGTGGCGGTCTTCCACTGGAACCGGGGCTCGGCGGCGGAGGCCGCGGACGCCAAAAACAGGCACGCAAAAAGAGCAAGGAGGATTTTTCGGACCATGGGGATCTCCCTCTGCTTGGACTTTTCTTTGGCCGCAACAAGGACGGGCGGGAAAATATTATCAATCCATTATAGCCAACCGCGCCGTGGAAAAAAAGCGGGAATTTCGCTCGTGGTTTCAAAAGCGCGGGGAGATGGGGTATCATTCCCCGAAGATTGCGAAACCCGCGGGAAAGGACGTTTCCATGGACCAGGTGTACACGGAGAAGAAGGGACCGGTGTTCACGGTGGTGCTCAACCGGCCGGAAATAAGGAACGCGGTGGACGGCCCCACGGCTGCGGCGCTGGCCAAGGCTTTCCGCGCGTTCGAGGCGGACGACGAGGCCCGGGTGGCGGTGCTGTGGGGCGCGGGCGGCAGCTTTTGCGCCGGCGCGGACCTGAAGGCCATCTCCCAAAACTGGGAGCAGGCCAACCACCTGGACCCGGACATGGACGCGGACGGGCCCATGGGTCCCACACGCATGTTTTTGAAAAAGCCGGTGATCGCGGCGGTTTCCGGCTACGCCGTGGCCGGGGGGCTGGAACTGGCCCTGTGGTGCGACCTGCGGGTGGCGGAGGAGGACGCGGTCTTCGGGGTGTTCTGCCGCAAGTGGGGCGTGCCGCTCATCGACGGCGGCACCCAGAGGCTGCCCCGGTTGATCGGCCTTTCCCGGGCCATGGACCTCATCCTCACCGGCCGGGAGGTGAATGCGGAGGAAGCGCTGTTCATCGGCCTGGCCAACCGGGTGGTGCCCACGGGAAAGGCGCGGGACGAGGCCGAGGCCCTGGCGGAAACGATCGCCTCCTTTCCCAGAAAGTGCATGGAAAGCGACCGGAGGGCGGCCATCCTGGGCCAGAACCTGCCCATGGGCCAGGCCCTGGAACTGGAGTTCTCCCTGGGCCTGAAGGTCATCCACTCCGGCGAAACCCTGCAGGGCGCAACGGCGTTTTCCGAAAAGGGGAAAGACGGCGGGTGAGCCTTACGGAACGAAAAAGGGCCGCGGCGGAAACCCTGCGCCGGGCGGGGAAGCTTGCGGTGGCCTTTTCCGGGGGCGTGGACTCCTCCCTGGTGCTGGCCCTGGCCGTGGAGGCCCTGGGCCGGGAAAACGTCCTGGCCGTAACCGCGGACTCGGCCCTCCTGCCCCGGCGGGAGCGCGACGCATCCGTGGCCCTGGCCGCCAGCCTGGGGGTGGAGCACGTCCTGGTCCCCACCCGCGAGATGGGCCTGCCCCGGTTCGTACAAAATCCGCCGAACCGTTGCTTTTTCTGCAAAAGGGAGCACCTGGCCCGGCTGGGGGAGGAGGCGGCAAGGCGGGGGTTTTCCGCCCTGGCCCACGGGGTGAACAGGGATGACTTTTCCGACCACCGCCCCGGGCTTGCGGCCGCCGAGGAGGCCCGGGCCTTGGCTCCCCTGGCCGAGGCGGGCCTCACCAAGGAGCAGGTTCGCGCCCTGGCGAAAGACATGGGCCTGCCCGTGTGGAACAAGCCCTCGGCCGCGTGCCTGGCCTCGCGCATCCCCCACGGCGAGCCGGTGACAGCAGAGAAACTGGCGCGCATCGAGGCGGCGGAGGACTACCTGTTGTCCCTGGGCCTGGCCCAGGTTCGGGTGCGCTGCCGGGGCACCGTGGCGGTCATCGAGGCGGAGCCGGGAGAGATCGGCCGCCTGGCGGAGGAAGGCCTGCGGGAAAAGATCGCGGCAACGTTAAAAGCCCTGGGATTTTCCCACGTGGCCCTGGATCTGGAAGGCTACCGGACGGGGAGTTTGAATCCTTAGCCCGGATTATTCAGCCGCCCCTGAAAAAGATTTTAGTCTCTGATTTTATTCGGTGAAATTTTTCATGAATAATTCGGGCTAATCAAGGGGTGGGAGGGGCTTGGGGATGGGGCTTTTCCGCGTCCGGGGCCCTGGGCTCCCCAGGGGGCGCAGGGGCGGGCTTTTCCTTTTCTCCCGAGGACATACCCTGGGCCAGGTCCAACAGCAAAATCCGCCAGTGTTCGTTTTCCCACACCAGGTTGAACCCCCAGGGGGCGGAGTCGTTTTCCATCCTGGCGGTGAGCCGCAGCCTGGGCGGGCCTTCGGCCGGGTCGGAGAATTCGGCCACTTCCAGGGACCGGACCTTGTGGAAATTCACCTCCCGCACCGCGTTGGTGAAATCCCTGAGCGAGTAGTTCTCGCGGGTGGCCGACGAAAGCATGGACCAGGCGTCCGCCGGGCGGTCCTCCCGGAGGGCGGCAAGGTACTCGTTCACCACGGCGGCCGGAGCCTCCAGGGGGATGGAAAGCTCCCTGCCGGGCCGGACCTTGCGGGTGTTCTTGATGTCGTTCAGCTTCGCCAGGCGCTGGGGGTCGGGCTCGTCCAGAAACAGGACCGACAGCCTCCACAGGGTGTCGCCGTCCTTCATGGTGTAGGAGTGTATGGGGACCTGCTGGGCGGCGGCTGCCAGGGCCCCCAGGAGAACCACCAAAGACAGGCTTATGGGCAGGTTTCGCATGAAGATATCCGGCCGGAAAAGGCTTCGGGGCCTGGTTAGCGCCGGCGGGAAACCAAAGCCCGCGCGGCAAGGGTCCATCAGCGGAAAATGAACAGCCTGGCCTTGGGAATCTGATGGGAAATGGCACCCACCAAGAGGTCTCTTGTTTTACGTCTTTTGGCCGCCTTGTCAACCACCAGGTTCACCCAGAAGGGTTTGGAGACGAGGGCCTGGAGGATGGACGCGGGCACGAATTCACGCAGGCGGAAGGCTTTTCTCCATGCGGCCTCGTAGCGCCGGGAACTGGCGGCCGGGGGGTCTCCCGCGGCCACGGTGCGGCAGATGGCCTCGGCGGCCATCCGCCCGCTCTTCAAGGCATAGTAGATGCCCTCGCCGGTCAGCGGGTCCACGAAGGAGGCGGCGTCTCCCACCACCAGGGCATTTTTGGAGGCCCGCCTGCCCGGGGCGGACCCCAGGGGAATGGGCCAGGCCCGCAGGGTGCTCTTTTTCAGCACGGCGTTTCTCAGCCGGGGGTCCTGCTGGACGAACGTGTCGAAAAGCTCCTTCAAGTTCATCCCCGCCGCCAGTTTCAGGTGGATGCCGCAGCCCACGTTGGCCGAGTCCGGGCCGGTGGGGAACACCCAGCCGTAGCCGGGCAGGACCTTGTTTTCGTAAAGGATTTCGATGCCTCGATCGAGCCCCTCGATGCCTTCCATGTAGGCCCGGATGCCCATGCAAAGATGGTTCCTGCGGCTTGCGTACAGGCCGAGCTTCTTGGCCGCGTGCGAGTGGGCCCCGTCCGCGGCGATGAAATAATCGCAGCGCACGAAGACCTCCTTGCCGTCTATCGTGCCCCGGATGCCGTGGACCCGGCTGTTCCACAGGACCAGGTCGTCCACGGCGAACCCCTGGGCCGTGGTGACCCCGTCCATGGCCGACACCGATTCGAACAGGGCGTTGTCGAGCTTCCTGCGGGGCAGCACGCAGCCGTGGGGGATCTCCGGCGAGGTGGGAGGGGTGGGGCTGTCCAGCACCCGGCCGTTGGGCGCGCGCACCACCACCCGGGGCGAGGGGTGGGGGTTTTGCGCCATCACGGATTCCAACAGCCCCAGGCCGGCCAGCTGTTCGAGGGCGGCCCCGGAAAGGCCGTCCCCGCAAACCTTGTCGCGGGGGAAACGCGCCTTGTCCGCCAGGAGGACGCGTTTTCCCGCGGCGGAGAGGCGCGCGGCCGCCGCGCAACCCGCCGGTCCCGCGCCGGATATGATCACGTGATAATGTTCGTCCATGCCGCCCGGGTTTCATACTGGATGCGGGGCTCTGCAAATATTGTTCTACGGTCCCGGGTGTGCTGTCAACCGCGATGGCGGTGGCAAAGAAGCCGGGGGTGTGGTAAGTCCCTGTTTCGTTTGCGTGAACCCTTTGCCCCGGAGGAAAGATGCACCCGCTGGATACTGTCGCCGGCCTCGCGGCCTCGGTGAAGGGCTTTTTGGAGGAGGGGGAGGCGAGGAGACTCTACCACCTGGCCCTGGAGGCCTCGGCCAGGGGGCCCTGCCTGGAGATAGGAAGCTACTGCGGCAAATCCACCCTGTATATAGGCTGCGCCTGCCGGCAAAACGGGTCCGTGCTGTTTTCCATCGACCACCACCGGGGCTCCGAGGAGCAGCAGCCCGGGGAGGAGTTTTTCGACCCGGACCTTCTGGACCCGGCCACGGGCCTGGTGGACACCTTTCCCCATTTCCGCCGGGTGCTTTCCGCCGCGGGGCTGGAGCAGACGGTGGCGGCGATGGTGTGCGACTCCGAGGTGGCCGCCAGGCAGTGGGCCACCCCGCTGGCTTTGGTGTTCATCGACGGCGGCCACACCTTTCGGGCCGCGCGCACGGATTACGCCTGTTGGGCGCCGCATCTCGTCCCCGGCGGCATCCTGGCCATCCACGACGTGTTCGAAGATCCTTCCCAGGGCGGTCAGGCGCCCCGCGCCATCCGGGACATGGCGCGGGCCTCCGGGCTTTTCGACGAACTGGAACCCACCCGCACCCTGGCGGTTCTCCGCCGCAAATCCGGCATCCAGCCGGACGCTCCGCCGGGGGATGAACAAGGCGCATTTCACGCAGGCCAGGTTTGACTTTTCCAGGTATTGTGTGTACTAACACAGACATAAACCCGGACCGGAGCAAGCACCAGGCAAAATGCGCTTTTCTCCAGACACCATCCTATCCCGAGTCCCCGGTTGAGGAGCCATGAGCATAGAGCGCAGACGGCATCCGAGGATCGATTCCATCAACTTGTTGGCCTACACGTCCTATGAATATGAAGAGGGCGGCCGCATCGCCAGCCAGGGCATGGGCCGCACCCTGAACGTCTCCGAGTCCGGCATCCTCCTGGAAACCCACGAGGCCCTGGGCAAGGGCCTCCTTTGCTTGACCCTCGCCCTGGAAGAGGACCTGGTGGACCTGAAGGGAAAGGTGGTCCGCTCCACCCACGCCGAGGACGGCAGCTTCTCCTCGGGCATCGAATTCGTGAACCTCGGCGAGCGGGAGACCGAGGCGCTCAAGCAATACATCGCCGCCTTCAAAGCCTCCCGGCCCGGCCAGCAGTGACCTGCGGACTCCGGTTCGCTTCCCACCGGCCCCACCCCCGCCGTTGACCTTCATGAATCCACAATTAAAACCGGACATTGGCGGCCGGCGAACTTTTTTGCTGGCTGTGGAATCCGGGCTTGACTGTAAGCAGCGATTGATATAACGAACCTCAGACCGTCTATCACGCCGCACGGGTGCGCCTTGGGGGCACCGGTGCGCCCAAGCCCCAGGGTTCAAGAAAGGAGCACAATCCATGGCTTTCAATCCCATCGTAGATCATGACAAGTGCATCGGCTGCGAAGAGTGCGTGGACGTCTGCCCGGTGGACGTGTACGAAATCCAGGACGGCAAGGCGGTTCCCGTGAACGCCGAGGAGTGCCTGGGCTGTGATTCCTGCGTGGAAGTCTGCGAACAGGACGCCATCACCATCGAAGAAACCTAAGCCGGTTCGCCCCGGTCCGGGAACGGGCCGACGCGCCCTTTCCCGGACCTTCCCCCCGTCCTCTTCGGAAATCCCATGATCCCCTCCGGCCGCTTGGACGGCCTCTCCCTGGCCTTTTTCCGCCAGAACCTGTTTACCGATCCCCTGGAAGACCCCTCCGGCGCGGTGCGCCGGTGCCTGGACGACTTCGCACAAAAGGGCCTGCCGCCCGCCGGGTCCGTGGCCCTTTCCGTGGGCAGCCGAAACATCGCCTCCCTGGCACCGGTGGTTGCCGCCGCCTGTGCGTGGCTGAAGAAGCGGGGGTTTTCGCCCTTCATCGTGCCCGCCATGGGCAGTCACGGCGGGGGCACGCCCGAGGGGCAGGCCGCGGTACTCGCCGGCCTGGGGGTGGAGGAATCCGCCACGGGCGCGCCGGTGCGCCCGGGTATGGAGACGGTTGTCCTGGGCGAGGCCTGCGGGGTGCCGGTGCACTTTTCCGCGGAGGCTTCCCGTGCGGATTACGTGGCCGTGGTCAACCGGGTAAAGCCCCACACCAAGTTCCGGGCAAAGGTGGAATCCGGGCTGTGCAAGATGCTCACCGTGGGGCTGGGCAAGAAGGCCGGCGCGGAAATCATCCACGCCGCCGCCTTGTCCCGGGGCTTCGGGCTCATCGAGGAAGCCGCCGGGCTGGTGCTGGAAAAGGTCTCCGTGCTCTTCGGCCTGGCCTTGGTGGAGGACGGGCCGGGAAACCTTTCCTTGGTGGAGGCCCTTGCCCCGGAAGGGCTCATCGCAAGGGAAAAGGAACTCCTTGTCCGGGCGCGGGAGATGATGGCGGGCATCCCCCTGGACCGGCTGGACGTGCTGGTGGTGGATTACCTGGGCAAGGACATCTCGGGCATCGGCATGGACTCCAACGTCACCGGCCGGCACCGTGACCTGTGCGGGGATTTCTTTTCGCCGCCCAACCCCAAGCGCATCTTCGTGCGGGACCTCTCCCCCGGCTCCGGCGGAAACGCCAACGGCATCGGCCTGGCGGACTTCACCACCACCCGGCTGGTGGCCGCCATGGACAAGGAAAAGACCTTCGTGAACTCCCTTGCCGCCATCAGCCCGGAAAAGGCGGCCATTCCCCTGCACCTGGACACCGACGTCCGGTGCCTGGCCGCCTGCCTGGCCACCGCCGGGGTGACGGACCCGTCCGCGGCCCGGGTGGTGCGCATCGTGTCCACGGCCAGGCTTTCCACCCTCCAGGTTTCCGAGGCCCTGGAGGACGAGGCCACGGCGGCCGGGCTTGTGCGGGAGACCGAATGGGAGCCCCTGGCCTTTGGCCCGGATGGAAACCTTCCCCCCTGGCCGGGCGACCCCTACGCACGCTGATCTGCGAGAACCCCTCTTGAGGCATCGAGGCGGGTTCGAAAAATTTTTTCCCCGCGTTGCGCTTTTGGCCCCGCGGCTGCAGTATATGATCAAAGACCGGCCGGACCCGGGCGGGGTGGGCAGATGGATTCCGTGCGAAAAACCATGCAGGAGGCGGTGGGGCAGGGGATTTTCCCCGGCGCGGTGCTGTTGTGCGCCAGGCACGGGAAAATCCGCTTCCACGAGGCGTTCGGCACGGCCTGCCTGGAAACCGGGCGGCCCGTGACCATCCACACCTGGTTCGACCTGGCCTCCCTGACCAAGCCCCTGGCCACGGCCTGCTGCTTTTTGGTCCTGGCCTCTTTCGGCGAGCTTTCCGTGGACGCCCCCCTGGGGAAGCTCCTGCCGCCGTTGACCGGCACCCCGAGGGAAGGCGTCACCCTGGCTCAGACCCTGGCCCACACCGCCGGGTACCCCGAATACAAGCCCTATCACGAGGAGCTTTTCCGCCTCCCCTCCACCCTGCGTGTGCCGCGGCTGCGTGCGCTTTTGGCCCACGAGCCGCTGGAGTACCCGCCCGGCGAGAAGACCGTGTACGGCGACCCGGCCTACATGGTGCTCCAGTGGGTTTTGGAGCGCATCTTGGGAAAGCCCCTGGACGCGGCGGCGCGGAAGTTGGTTTTCCGGCCCCTGGGCATCCGGGCGCTGGATTTTTCCCCCCCGGCCTCGGCGGCGGTGGCGGCCACGGAAAAGGACCCGGAAACCGGGGAGTACCTGCAAGGGGTGGTGCACGACGAGAACGCCCGGGCTTTGGGGGGTGTTGCCGGGCACGCGGGGCTTTTCGGCACCGCGGCCGGGGTGTGCGCCCTGGTTTCCGCGCTTCTGGCGGCCTTTCACGGGTGGAAGAACCCCGTGTTCGACCCGGACGCGGTGCGCGACTTTCTCACCCGGAAGCCCGGCCCCGGCGGCCACGTGCTGGGCTTCGACACCCCCACTCGGCCCCACTCCTCCTCCGGGGCCTGGTTCGGGGACCGCTCCGTGGGGCACCTGGGCTTCACCGGCACCTCCTTCTGGGCGGACCTGGATACGGGCACCGTGGTGGTGCTCCTTACCAACCGCGTGCATCCCTCCCGGGAAAACGATGGCATCCGGGCCTTTCGGCCGCTTATCCACGACCGCGTGATGGAGGCGTTAGCCCGGATTATTCACGAAGCCTGATTTCCGTGCTGGCAAGGCTAGCCCGGATTATTCACGAGTTCGATTCGCGCGAGAGTAAGGGAGGAGGGAAGCTGTACTTTTGTACCGCGACCCCCTCCTGACGCAGCTATCGCGTGAATCGGGCTCGCCGGAAGGGTGAAAAATTTCGCCAATGTCAGCATTCCTCAAAGAAA
>JAFDHW010000086.1 GCA_019308705.1 Deltaproteobacteria bacterium | reverse complement strand
CGTCGGCCAGGGCCTTGAGCTCCCGCACCGCCTCCGTGGTCCGGCGGGAGGTTTCCACCGCGCGCAAAAGCAGGTCCGGGTCTCCGGCCGGACGGGGCTCCTTTTCCAGGGAAAGGAGCCGGTCCCACAGGGCCGCGGCGTAGGCCGCCGCCTTTTCCGGCTCGTAGTACTTTCTCCCCACCTTCCAGTGCAGGTCCGCGTGGCGGCACAGGCCCTCGGCCGCGATGCGGATGTTGGACGCCTCGCGCTTGAAGTCCTTCAAGGCCTTCTTGTCCGGCGGCCGGGCCGAGGTTTTCGGCTCCGGTGGGGGCTCCGCGGGCAGGGAGAAGTACAGGGCGTCGGCCACCAGGGCGTTGGCCGCGGGATAGTCCGGATGCTCCAGGTGCGGGCCGGAAAGGAGCAGAAGGCCGGGCCCGATCCGCTTGGCGCACACGGCCACCTTGGAAACCAGGATGTCCCGGGCCGCTTCCGGCGATGCCAGGTACCGGGTCCTGGAGGTGAACCCGCTGTACACGGCCAGCGCCCGGACGTCCTCGGAAGGCTCCATGGGCGGGCCGCCGAACAGCGGGGCGGCGAGCTTTCCCCTGCCGTAGACCGGGGGGGCGCCGTGCAAAGACAGCAGAACCTCGTCGCGCACCGGGTGGAACACGTGGGAGCAGCCGTAGGGGGTGGAGTATTTCAAAGACGGGGTCACGGGCTCGGGCAGGGTGTCGGCTAAGTTGGCGATCTTCACCCGCGCCAAGTCGAACAGGCCCAGAGGCTCGGTGGTGGAGCGCATCATCATGCAGGCCCCGGCGCAGGCCCCCCAGTACAGCCCGCCCCGGCCAAGGAGCTTTTCAACGGCCTCCTTGCCCGCCCGGCCCAGGCCCCGGGCCATGGCAAAGGTCTCTCCGCCGGAAACCAGAAAAGCGTCCGCCCGGTCCAGGGCTCCTTCCGCCACGTCGTTTTCATCCACGAACACGGCCTTGGAAAACCCGAAGTTCTCCAGAAAGTCCGCGAACCACAGCCAGGAGTGGGACGCCCCGGCCCCGGCGTAGACCGCCGCCGTGGGCGGCCTGAGCGGCTTTCTCCCCGGGCCGGGATAGTCCGCGTAGCGCGGCCCCTTGCGCCCCGGGCCGAGGTAGAGCTTCACCCCCCGCGAAAGCCTGCCCGCCACCTGGCGATAGAACCCCTGCGGCCCGAACCTGCCTCCCCCGCCGCTCAGGTCCATGCCCTACTTCTCCGCCACCGCCTCGTACATGCTTATGGAGGGCTCGCCGTCCAAGAGCCCGGCCATCTTGCCGAACAGCTCCGCCATGTGGGGGCTTTTGGAATGGGCCGCAAATGCGTCCTCGTCGGCGTAGGATTCGTAGACCATGAACCGGGTGGGGTCGGAAAGGTCCTTGTGCACCACGTAGCGCAACGTGCCGGGCTCTTCGGCGACCTTGTCCACAAAGGCGGTAAGGGCGGATTCCATTTCCCCTTCCTTGCCGGGTTTGGCCTTGATGAGCGCGAGCACCTGCAGCATGGGAACACTCCTTTTTTTGATTCGCATCGGGGAAAAAACGGGATTACAGCCTGCGCTTCTTTGTAGCATCCCGGCCGTGGTTTAACAATCCGCCTTTTTCCACCCCATCCCGACCCCCATGGGGGGTGTCGCCCCAAGGGCAAATACAGGATTTTGCCCATACGAAACCTGCGGAGGCTTTTGTATCCTTCCGCATGTCCGGGTCCCTTTCCGGGCGTTCCATTCCACAGCGGGAGGACGGCCGTGGAAAACCGATCCGGTTCCGGCAAAAGGAGCGGGGCGCCCCGGCAAGGCCGGCGGTCTTTGTGGAGCTTTTGGGAACCATATCCAGGCGCGCGCCCTTCGTGAAAGCGCTGTCGGACGCGGACTGGATGGCAACGCCGCTTGGCCTGCCATCGGCCGTTTGGTCAGCCCGGGGAGACCGCCGTGTCCATCATGGCCCAAACCATCGACAGGCGAACGCCATGAACCCATTCGCGATAGGAAACCGGCTTTTCGGCCTCAAAAAAGGCTCGCCCCAGCCCCCCTGCCTGAGGGGGTCCGCGGCGATCATTCCCGCCACACGCTTTTCTTGGCACGTGGGTTTGTCCAAGCAGCTTCTCCCCATCCGCCGCAGGCCCGCCATCCGGTGGGTCGTCAAGGCAGCCTTGGACGCCGGGGTGGAGCGGGTGGTGGTGGTCCTGGGCCACCGCGGCCGCGAGATGAAGAAGGCCCTTTCCGGCATGCCCGTGCTTTTCGCGGAAAGCCGGGAAAAGAATCCGAACATGGCGGGGTTCATCCGGGACGGCCTGTACAAGGTGCCCCCCTCCGTGCGAGGCGTGTTCGTGCTCCCCTGTGTCCAACCCCTGGTCCAGCCGGGCACCTTCCGCAGGCTGTGGGAAGTGTTCGAACGGGACCCGGATGTCATTGCCGTACCGGTGCACCAGGGCTCCCGAAGGCACCCCGCCCTGTTTTCCATGCGGCTGGCCCAGAAGGTCTTTCTGGGCAAGAACATGGGGGAGGTGATGCGGGAACACTCCGGACGCATTCTCCAGGTGCCCGTGGCCAATGAAGGGGCTGCCCTGAACATGGACGCCCCCCCGGATTACGGCGAGGTCCGCAACGCTGCCGAGACCCCTTCCCCCAAATTCCCGGAGCAACCCGCGGAAAGGCTCTGACACAGCGCGGAAAGCGAAGACCGCCGGCGCCGCGGCTGGCCGGGGAGACGCTTTCCGGCCGCGGCATGGGCAAGGGAACCCGACAAACCACCAGGTTTACATACGCCCCCCAAAGGGGTATTAAGGGGGGTATCAAGGTTTTCCCGGTTCCGCGATGGATGTTCGCCGTTTTCGCGGCCAGCGTCCGGGTGCGCCCGCCCCGCCCGGGAAGGCGTCCCGCGGACCAAGAGCTCTTCCCTTCAAGCGGAATCATCCATGCCTGCCGAGCCCCTGCGGGCCAAGCTTGCGCTTTTGTGCCACGGCGTCCGTCTTGCGCCGGAAGACCTCTCCCGTTTCCCCGGCTACCGCCACAAGCGGGCCAGCCTGTCCGAGGGCCTGTGCTTAGACCTCCTGTTCCCCGGCCTGCCCGGCCCGGTGGGAATCAACGTGGCGGTCCACGAACCCTTCGTTGCAAGCTCCCCCTTTTTCCTGAATACCCGATCCGGCTGGATCGAGAAGGACGGGGAGCCCTTTGTGCGGTTCCGCCTCATGGAGCCCCCCTCCTGGTACGCGCTATCCACCGAAGACGGCACCCCCTTCCAGGAAGTGTTCCAGGTCCACGCCCGCTCCATCCTGGCCACCAGCCTCACCAATTTCTGCGAGTACAGGAACCGCGGCGGGGCTTGCGCCTATTGCGCCCTGGGCTCCGGGCCGGACAAGCCGAAAACCAAGAGTCCCAAGCTTCTGCGAAGCGTGCTGGTGGAGCTGAAAAAACGCGGCACAGCCTACTCCGAGGTGAATATCAACGCCGGCGCCCTGCAAAACGGCGAGGCCGCCCTTTCCCTGTACGAAAAGGCCGTGGCTGCTGTGCGCGGGGTGGTGAACTGGCCCGTGTACGTGCAGCTTTGCCCTCCGGGCATCCCGGATGCCGCGCGGCGGCTTGCCGAAGCCGGGGTGGACGCGGTCTCCTACAACCTGGAAATCTGGGACCCCGACCTTCGAAAAGCCCTGCTCCCGGAAAAATCCCGCGTGTCCCGGGAAGGATACCTGGAGGCCCTGGAGGACGCCTGCGCGGTGCTGGGCCGGGGCCAGGCGTCGTCGTGGCTCATCGCCGGGCTGGAGCCTGTCTCGTCCACCATGGAAGGCATCCGGGCCGTGGCGCAAACGGGCGCGGTGCCCTTTGTCACCGTGTTCCGCCCGCTTCTGGGCAGCCGGCTTCAAAACGAGCCGCCGCCGGACCCCGACGCCCTTGTCCCCGTGTTCGAGGAGCTTTGCCGGGTGCTTGCCCAAACCGGCCTTTCTCCCGCAAGGAGCAAGGCGGGCTGCGCCGGGTGCGGATGCTGCACCCCCCTGGTGGAGGCCCCATGACCGCCTGTCCCTTTGGAGAGGCCTGGGACGAGGTATTTGCCCGGGGAGGGTTCGACCTTGCCGCGGAAAGCCCCCGGGTGTCCGGGCTTTTGCGCGGGGCCGGGCTCTCCGGCCGGGGGGCGCTGCTGGACCTGGGGTGCGGCCTGGGCAGGCACCTGCGCGAACGGGAGGGGCTGGGGCCGGTCGTGGGGCTGGATTCCTCCTCCCGCGCCCTGGCCAGGGCGAAACAAATGCCCGGAGTCTCCTGCGTCCGTGGACTCATGACCGCCCTGCCCTTTGCCGCGGGAGCGTTTAGCGCGGTGCTGGCCTGGAGGTCCATTTACCTCCAGTCCATGACGGACATCCGAAGAACCGCGGGGGAGATCCGCCGGGTGCTGGCCCCGGGCGGCCGCCTGGTGTGCTCCGTGCGCACCCGGGACAACGCCTTGGCCCGCCACGCGGAAAAAACCGGCAGGCGCCTGGAGGAGGGCACCTGGGAACTCGTCGCCCACGGCTTTTGCGTGACCTACCATTTCTTCACCAGGCAAGAGGTCTTGTCGGTATTCAAGGATTTCGATATCCACCAACTCTCCGGGATGGAGCTGGCCCACACGGCCATCACCCGCGGATTGCCCGGAGAAAACCGTTTCTGGGTGTTCTCGGCCCAAAAGCCGTGAACCGCGAAACCCCCTTTTGGGGTGCTTTTTGGGCCGGTTTGCGGTAAACTGGGTCACCGCTTTTTCCGGTGTCATACCATTCAGGACCCGCCGTCAAACTCCACGGAAGGCCGAAGAGCCGTACCATGCGCATCGTTTTCGTCCACCCCGCAGCCAAGAGCCCGAAACAGGCCCGGGAAGACGCCCGGCGCCACCGGCAGGCCATCCTGCGCGGGAACATGTACTTTCATCCCTTCGAGCCTCCCTTGGGCCTGGCCGGGCTGGTTGCCAGCGTAAAGGCCCACGGCCACGACGCCGTGCTCATCGACATGCCCGGCCTGGGCATGGAGCCCGGGGACCTTCCCCGGGCCCTTTCCGAGGCCCGGCCGGACATGGTGGGCATCTCCGCCATGACCACCACCCTTTCCGCGGCCCTCGCCGCGGCCAGAAGCTTAAAGCAGGTGCTGCCCGGCGTGCCCGTGGTGGTGGGCGGCGTGCACCCCACCGTGGCCCCGGAAAGCGTGCTGGCGGACCCGGCCGTGGATTTCGCGGCCCGGGGCGAGGGCGAGTCCATGCTCATGCCCATCCTGTCCGGCGGGCTGACCCGGCCGGCGTCCGTGCCCGGGTTGTGTTTCCGGGACAGAACCGGGGCCGTGAAGGTGACGGGAAAGGCCCCCCTGGTGCGGGAGCTGGACACCCTGCCCGAGCCGGACTACGCCAGTTTCCCGGCAAAGACCTACGCGGAGTACACCACGGACCTGCGGGGCATGCGGGCCATCTCCATGATGGTGTCCCGCGGGTGCCCCTACCCCTGCTCCTTCTGCGCGGTGAGCCAGACCATGGGCTCCAAGTGGCGGGCCATTTCCCCGGAATCCGCGGCTTCCCGCATGATCCGCCTGTGCAGGCAACTCGACCTGGAGGGGGTGTGGTTCAAGGATTCCGTGTTCAACATGCGGCCCGAATGGGCCCGCCGGTTCAGCCAGAGCCTCATGCGTGAGAAGACCGGCTTCAAGTTTTCCATCAACACCCGGGTGGACCTGGTGACTCCCAAGGAGATGGAGCTTCTGGCCAAGGCAGGGCTGGAGCAGGTGGACCTTGGCATCGAGTCCGGCTCCCAAAAGACCCTGGACACCCTGAAGAAGATGATCACCCCCCAGAAAAGCCGCCAGGCCGTGGAGGTGCTCAAGGACTTGGGCATCAAGGCCGCCGGGTTCTTCATGATCGGCGTTCCCGGGGAAACCGAAGACGACGTAAAACGCACCCTGGACCTTGCCGGGGATCTCCAGCTTGACCGGGTGTCCGTGTCCGTGTTCACGCCCCTGCCCGGTTCGGCCCTCTACGAACGCCTGCTCGGGGAAGGCAGGATCCCGGATGATCCCGCTTTTTTCTCCCGCGTGCACTTCACCGATTCGGACGTGAGCTTCTGCGAGGTCCCCATGGAGCGCCTGCGGGAAATCCAGGAGCAGATGAGCCGGTAGGCCCGCCCCTTCGCGCGGGCCCGGGAAGGACGATCCATGAAATCCCTGCAATCCGTCCAGGGCCTCGTGGTGCGCCAGAAAAAGGAAATGGCCGAGGTCTTCACCGGTTTTGAGACCAAAAACGCCTACGAGGTGTTCGACCTCATGGGCCAAATGCTTTTCCTGGCCGTGGAGGAAGGCGGCAGTTTCCTGGTCCGCTGGTTTTTGAAGGCGCTTCGGCCCTTCGAGATTTTTGTGCGTTCCACGGACGACCAGGACGTGCTGAAAATAAAACGGCCGTTCCGGTTCTTCTTCCACGAGGCCACGGTGTACGACGGCCTGGGGCGGGAGCTGGGCAGGATCAAGCGGGAGTTCTCCCTCCTGCGGAGGGTCTACGCCATCACCGGCCGCATGGGCGAAACGGTGTACCGCCTGGTGGGACCCGTCTTCCGCCCCTGGACGTTCCTGATCCACAAGGGCGGGGCCGAGTGCGGAAAGATCGCCAAGAAGTGGAGCGGGGTGCTCAAGGAAACGTTCACGGACGCGGACAACTTCGGGGTGGAGTTTCCCCCGGACGCCCGGCCGCAGGACAAGGCCCTGCTTTTGGGGGCCGTGTTCCTCATCGACTTCGTCCACTTCGAGAACAAGGGAAACCGCCGATAGCCAAGACACACCAAGGGGAGGACGCGTTGACGCATATCACCCGGGCTGTCGCACTTTTCCTTTTGACAGCGGTCCTGGCCGGCTGCCAGACCAAGGACCTCCAGGGCAAGGTGCAAAACGCCTCCCATGAGCCCATCGGCGGCCTGAAGATGGTGGCCGTGGAGGTGAAGGAGGACCCATCCGGGGAACCCGTCCGGTTCGAGACCGTAACCCACACCGACGGCTCCTTCTGGTTCAGGGGCCTTGCCCCCCACACCACCTATGTTTTGGCGCCCGAGCCCGAAGACGTCACCGTCACGGTCCGGACCACGGCTTCCACCGGCCCCGAGGGCCAAACCGTGGTCCTGGAAAAGCCGCTGGTCATCCGGTTCAGCAAGGACCGGCGCGGAATCCTCTTTGACTCCAAGACCTACCTGGAATGGGTGGCCGGCCCGGACCAGGACACCACCTGGGAAGAGGCCAGGTCCTGGGTGCAGGAGCTTTCCCTGGCTGGCGGAGGGTGGCGCATGCCCACCATGGAGGAGCTGAAAAGCCTTTTCGTGAAGGGCGCGGGCCCCCGGAACATCCCCCTTCTCGAAACCACGGGGTGGTGGGTGTGGTCCTGCGAAACCTCCGGGTCCACCGCAAAAGCCCTTATCTTCCGCCATGGCTCCCCCTACACCTCCGAGCTTTCCCGCTCGTACAACTGCCGGGCCTTTGCCGTTCGGGCCTACCGCTGACGCGCGTTTCGCGCATGACGACGAATCGCTTGGGAGTCTTGATGCAGGCCGAACCCGCCCACCGTTATCCGGAATCCCGTTCCCTGGACGAACTAGCCAGCGGGCTTTACGGGTTCCTTTCCCGGACCTACAAGCCGCGGCCCACGGACGGCAAGTGGCGGTCCATGGTCATCGGCCTCTGCGAGGAAATCCGCGGCCGGGCTGCCCGCGCCCGCGAGGAGGCGGCCGAAAGCCAGGGTACGCTCCGGGCGTTGTTGGACGAGGTGGTGGAAAAGCTCCGCGACTACGCGGACGCGGTGTCCGGGAGAGCGAGCTCCGCGCGGCTGAAGCGGGCGGGCCGGTCGCTGTCCACCACCTACGAGGGCATCCTGCTGCACATAAAGGTCCACGCGCCCCAGGGCCGGGTCGCCGGCCTGCCCCACTTCAAGCCCAGAAACCTCTATAGAAACGCCTTCCACGCCGGCGTGGCCACCGCCGCCGTGCTCCTGTACGAGCTATTGCTCACCAGAGGCCAGGCGCTCTTCATCCTGCTCGCCATCTTCGCGGTGATCGGCGGCCTGGAGGTGGCCCGGCGGTTTTCGGGGAGGCTGAACCATGTGCTGGTGAACCGGGTGTTCGCGCCCATCTCCCGGCCAAAGGAGCACTTTAAGGTCAACAGCTCCACCTGGTACCTCGCGGCCATGATCCTCATGACCGCCTCGACGCCCAGGCCGGCGCTCTGCCTGGGGCTTCTGGCGCTGGGATACGGGGACCCTACGGCTTCCCTGGCGGGCAAACGGTGGGGCAAAAAGAAGCTTTTGGGGGATAAGAGCCTGGCCGGGACCCTGGGATTTTTCGCCGCCGCCTTTTCGGTGGGCCTCATCTACCTGCGGCTTTTCCACCCGGAGCTCTCCCCGGCACA
>JAFDHW010000085.1 GCA_019308705.1 Deltaproteobacteria bacterium | reverse complement strand
AAAAACAAGGCCCTGGTCAAAGGCGACACCGAGATCGAGGAAGTAAACCGCGTCCTCCACCTCTCCATCGACGAAGAAGAAGACTACGAAACCATCTCCGGCTTCATCCTCGCCAAACTCCGCCATATTCCCGCCGTGGGCGAAGAACTCTCCATGGACCACTTCGTCATCAAAATAACCAAAGCCGACCAAAGAAGAATCCTCGAAGTGGAGATACAAAAGCTGTAACGGCAGGAAAAGAGGGAAAAAGCGCCCCAGCCAAAATCCTCCGGAATGGGGAGCCGGCGCGTTCCCTTGGGGCCGCCAGCCCAAAGCGAACGCCGGAGGCAAGGAATTGTAGGGGCGGTTCGCGAACCGCCCCCGCACTCCCCCAAAATTTTTGGGACACGAACGGACACCTAGCTTTTCGCTTTGTGTTATACTCGTCGCAATTGTTCCAGGTACACCCGAAATCCGGCAGGCACAAAGCAGATACCCAGGAGGCATGCGCCATGACCCTGTTTTCCGGAACCCCCCGCGTCCGCCAGGCCAAGGGCGTTTGGGCCGTCATCATCCTCACCTACCTCGTTGTCTGGTCCCTGCCCCTGTTCAAGGAGTATTCCGGCCCCACCGTGGGCACGGCGGAGGCCCTGGAGCACCTGCGCGACCCCTCCCGGTTCAAGTGGTACATCATCGTTTCGCTTCTGGTGGTCTTGTACATCGCCTTTGACGAGATCGCCCGGGGCAACCTGAAGGTGGTCCTGGCCGCGTGCGCGTTTCTGCTCATGGACGTGTTCAACGAAATCTGGAACGCGCTCTACTACACGGCCACGGGCTACGCCGCCGTGTGGCAGGTGAACATGCCCACCGCGTACCAGCCCTTGATCGGCTGGAACATCGAGATCATCTTCATGTTCTTCCTTTGCGGCATCGCGGGCACCAAGCTCCTTCCCCGGGACAAGGAGGCCCGGTTCGGCTGGCTCAACAACCGCCACGTCTTCGCCATTGTCCTTTCGGCCCTGTCCGTGGGCGTGGAGATCATCCTCCACGCCATGGGCGCCCTCACCTGGAACTATCCCTGGTGGCAGGCGGAGTTTCCCTTTGTCCTGTTTATCATCGGCTACATGCCCTTCTACGAAATCCTCTACCTGGTCTACGACCTGCCCACGGTAAAGGACCAGCTCAAGGTGGTCCTGCCCATGGCCGGGATCCTCGTTCCCGCCTTCGTCATCCTCCTGGCCGCCGGCCTGATCTGACGGGGGGCGTTTCCGCGGGCCGCCCGGCGGAGACGTGTTTCCGGGGCAGCGCGGACAGCCCGGGTTGACTTTCCATCGCTCCATGGCATAACAAGAAAACTTTTGGTCGGCGCGGGCTGCGGGGCAACCCCGGCTGCTCATGGTGCCCCCGGCCGGCCCGGTCCCGGAGAGGCGCATGAGGACAAAATCCGCCAAACGATCCATACCCTGCAAGAAGGCGGACCCCCCCAGTCCCGCACCCCACCCGGCCTGCGGCCGGGCGGGGACCCCGCAAAAAAAGGGTTCCTTCAAATTTTTCCTCGTCCTTTCCCTTTTGTTCCTGCTTGCCTGCCCGCCCGCGCAGGCCCGGGTGGAGGACTGGTCCCAACTGTATTTTGCGGACCCTTCTTCCGGGTACCTGAAGCCGGAGCGGCGGGTGGTTGCGCGCGGGGAGGGCGCGGCGGCATATGCCAAGAACCTGGTTGAGGCGCTTCTGGCCGGTCCCGCGGCTGGCGGCGCGGGCATTTTGCCGCAGGGTACGCGGCTGCTGGCGCTTTTCGTAACCCCGGACGGCACGGCCTGGGTGGATTTTTCCGGCGAGTTCGTGGGCAACATGGCCGCCGCCTGGGCCGAAGCCCTGGCCCTGTACGGGGTGTCGTCCACCCTGTGCCTGAACGTGGAAACCATCGCCCGGGTGCGGTTTTTGGTGGAGGGCGCGGAAATCCAGGCCGCCCGCCACCTTTCGCTCGACCGGGCGTACATGGAAAATTTACGGCTGATCCGATGAAAAAGACGCCCATCAACCGCCTCCGCAACATCGGGATCATCGCCCACATCGACGCGGGCAAGACCACGGTCACCGAGCGCATGCTGTACTACACGGGCCGGTCCCACAAGATGGGCGAGGTCCACGACGGCGAGGCGGTCATGGACTGGATGGCGGACGAGCAGGAGCGCGGCATCACCATCACCTCCGCGGTGACCACGTGCCACTGGCAGGACCACGAGATCCATATCATCGACACTCCCGGCCACGTGGACTTCACCATCGAGGTGGAGCGTTCCCTGCGCGTGCTGGACGGTGCGGTGGGCGTGTTTTGCGCCGTGGGCGGGGTCCAGCCCCAGTCCGAAACCGTGTGGCGCCAGGCGGACCGGTACAAAGTCCCCAAGATAGTCTTCGTGAACAAGATGGACCGCATCGGCGCGGATTTTTACGGGTGCGTGGAGCAGATCAAGGAAAGGCTCAAGGCCAGGCCCCTGGTGCTGAACCTGCCCATCGGCGCGGAGGACGATTTCGAGGGCGTCGTCGACCTGCTTTCCATGGAGGAGGTCCTCTGGGAGGAAGAGACCCTGGGGGCCAGGTTCCACCGCCAGCCCATCCGGGAGGACATGGCGGACATGGCGGCGGAGTACAGGGAAAGGCTCCTGGAAGACGTGGCCGAGACGGACGACGTCCTGATGGAGAAGTACCTGGCCGAGGAGGAGATCACCGCCGGGGAGCTTTCCGCGGGCATCCGCAAGGCCACCCTGGACCTTGCCGCCGTGCCGGTGCTCTGCGGCGCGGCGCTTCGTAACAAGGGCATCCAGCCTCTTCTGGACGCGGTGGTGGCCTACCTGCCGGACCCCACCCAGGTGCGGCCGGTGGTGGGCGAGCACCCGGACACCCACGAGAAAATCATCTGCCGCGCCACGGAAAAGGAGCCTTTGGCGGCGCTGTTGTTCAAGGTGTCCATGATCGAAGGCCGCAAGATGTGCTACGCCCGCATCTACTCGGGCAGGCTTTCCGCGGGCCAGGAGGTGTACAACCCGCTTCTCAAGAAAAAGGAGAAGGTGGCCCGCATCATGTTCATCCACGCCAACAAGCGCGAGCGGGTGGACCAGGTGGGGGCGGGGGCCATCGTGGGCTTGACGGGCATCAAGGACTCGGGCACGGGCGACACGTTGTGCGACCAGAAAAGGCCCGTGGTGCTGGAACGCATCGACACGTACCAGCCGGTCATCTCCGTGGCCGTGGAGCCGAAGACCCACGGGGACCAGGAAAAGCTGCCCTTGGTGCTGGAAAAACTCATGGCCGAGGACCCCACCTTCCACGTGCGCACGGACGAGGAAACCGGCCAGACCATCATTTCCGGCATGGGCGAGCTGCACCTGGAGATTTTGGTTTCGCGCATGCAGCGCGAGTTCAACACCCAGGTGAACGTGGGCCGGCCCCAGGTGGTGCACCGGGAGACCGTGGCTGCGGAGGCCGAAGCCTCGGCGGAGTTCGACCGCGAGGTGGCCGGCGTGCGCCAGTACGCCGGGGTGACCCTTTCGGTCGCCCCCAGGCCCCGGGGCGCGGGCAACGAGTTCGTCAACCAGGCTTCCATCGAGAAGGTGCCCGAGGCCATGGTGCCCCACGTGCGCCAGGGGGTCATGGAGTCTTTGGAGGCCGGGGTGATCATGGGCTACCCCGTGCTGGACGTGGCCGTAACCGTCACCGGCGGCGTGTTCCGGGAAAACTCCACGGAGCTGGCCTTTAGGGTGGCGGCGTCCATGGCGCTCAAGGAGGCCCTGGCCGCCGCGGCCCCGGTGCTTTTGGAGCCCATCGTGAACGTGGAAATCTTGGTGCCCGACGAATTTTTGGGCGACGTCATCGGCGATTTAAACGCAAGAAACGGCAAGATCGAGTCCGTGGAAGCCCGGCTGGGGGTCCAGTCGGTGCGGGCCCAGGTGCCGCTTTCCAACATGTTCGGCTATTCCACGGACCTTCGGTCCGCCACCCAGGGGCGGGGGACCTTTTCCATGCACTTCTCCCACTACGACAAGGCCTGAGGGAAGCGATGGAAAAAATCGGCATAGAGACCTACGACGCCTACGTAAAGGCCCTGATGGACATTTCCCGGGCCATCACCTCGGATCTGTTCATCGAGGACATCCTAAAGCTCATCGTGCTGGTCACCGCCAAGGTCACGGGGGTGGACATCTGTTCCCTCTGGCTGGTGGAGGAGGGCGACAAGCACGGGAAAAGGAAGATCCGCCTGGCCGCCACCCAGGCCATGGACCCGGAGTATCTGAAGGACCGCAACCTCTCCCTGGGCGAGGGCGTGGTGGGATACGTCGCCCAGAGCAACCGCCGCGCGGTCATCCCCGACGTGCTTTCCGACCCCCGGTTCAAGGAACGGGAGATGGCGGAAAAGCTCTCCCTGGTGTCCTTGGCTTCCGTGCCCATGGCCATCAAGGGCAAGGAGGTCATCGGCGTCCTGAACTGCTTCACCTGCGAGCCCCACGAGTTCACCGACGCGGAGATCAACCTCATCACCACCGTGGCGTCCCAGGCGTCGCTGGCCATCCACAACACGCGGCTCATGGTCAAGGCCCGGGTCATCGAGGAGGAGTTGGCCACCCGAAAGACCATCGAGCGGGCCAAGGAGGTCCTCATGTCCCAGCGTGGCATGCCCGGGGATCAGGCCTTCCGCTGGCTCCAGAAAAAGAGCATGGACACGCGCAAATCCATGAAGGAGGTGGCCGAAGCCATCCTTCTGTCCGCGGATCTGTAAGGCCGCCGCCCGGCCAGCCATGAGCCCATCCCTCCAGCTCCTGTTCCATCTCCCGGTGCCCACCGCCTTCGGCATGGCGGGGCTGTGCTTCCGCCGTGCGGAAAAACCCCTTACCAGGGTGTTGCTGCCCGGCGCGGCCGCGCCGTCCGGGGCCGTTGATGCCGCCGCCGGCGGCGTCCCGCCCTCCATCGCCTCTTCGGCCTGCGCCCTGGCCGCCTACTTCGAGGGCGCGGCCCCGCACATCCCGCCGGACCTCATGGACCTTTCCGGGCTCACCGCCTGCCAGAAGCGCGTGCTCGCCGCCTGCGCCGCCATTCCCTGGGGAGAGACCTTGTCCTACGCCGACCTGGCGGCCGCCGCGGGCCTATCCCCGAGGGCCGCCCGGTTCGTTGGAAACACCATGGCCAAAAACCCCTTTCCGGTGTTCATCCCCTGCCACCGCGTGGTGCGGGCGGATGGTTCCCTGGGCGGTTTCGGCGGCGGTACGGACCTGAAGGCAAGGATGCTGGCCATGGAAAGGGCATGTGGCCGAAGTTTTTGAGGGGGGGTTGAGGCGGGTTTCTTACTGGGGATCCATCTTCACGTCCAGGGAGAAGGCGCCCTTGTTTCCGCCGGTGGTGATGGGGCTTTTGTCCAGCACGGTGCCGGTGCCGCGGAACATGACGAAGTGGGAGAAGTACTGCACGTCGTTCAGTTTCTGGCCCACCTTGAGGCTGTCGTAGAAGGCCTTTTCGCTGGCCGGGATTATGAGGTTGATGCGGCTTCCGCGCTGGTTCACCACGTCCAGCTCCAGGGACTGGCCCTCGGCCGGGCCCTCCTCGAGGGTGATCTCCATGGAGCAGATCTCGATGGGTTCATCGTCCAGGGTTTCTTCGGCCTTGGCAATGGCGTCCAGCTCGCTCTTGGGCTTCATGAGCCCGGTGGGGGCGCTGACCTTCTCCTCGGCGGGGGCCGGAGCGGCCGCGCCGTTCTCCTCCAGCTCGATGGTGGGCATGCCGCTGGCCTCTTCCTGCGGCGGGGCTTCCCTGGCGGGCAACTCCACCTCGTGGCCCTTTTTCTTCAGAAGTTCCTGAAAATAAGTGCGGATTCCCTCCACGTCCTCGTAGGGGAACCCGTTTCCATCCTCCACCCACTTTCCGTACTGGGCCACGGCGGCGTCTATGTTGCCCATGGCCAGGTGGCACTTGAGCACGTTCTTGGCCGCGGGCACCCGCAGCTGTTTGTTTTCCAACAGCTTGGAAAATTCGATCAGGGCGCGTTCGAACTGGCGGAGCTGGGCCAGGGCGATGGCCCCCTTGAAGGCGGATGCGCCCTTCTGGCCTTTGCCCGAGGAGAAGAACCCCTTGACCAGGTCCTGGACGTTGCTGGACACGGCGTCCGGAGAAGGCAGGGCGCGTTCCTCCTCCTCGGCCGCGCGTTCCATGACCTGGATCTTCTTGGTGATGGCGGTCAAGAGCTGGTCGCGGTTCTTGATGTTCTGGTTGGTGTCAACCAGGCCCTTGACGGTGTGGTATTTCTTGATGGCCTCGTCGTAGAGACCCTGCTGACGATAGATTTCCGCTTCCTTGAAAAGCGTCTGGATTCGGCTTCTAAGGTCCATCTATCGCCTCACGGGCCGGCGTGGCCGCATGCGGGCCTCCCAGGGGGCCGGTTGGAAACAGGGTCTTGTTCAGGCCGGGACCCGGTTTCCTTTGAATTTTGTCGGCAAATGATAGATTGCGTGTCGGTCCGGGTGCCGGCCTGATAAAAGTACGCACGGAAAAACAAATGATATCATGATTCAAGGGAAAAATCCATGCCGGCCCTGCAATTTTTCGCCCTTCCGCGGCCGGTTCTCTTCCCCGTCAGGCGGGCTTCTCCACGTGTTTGTTTTCGCCTTCCACGCGGTGCACGATGACCGACTCGGGGATGCCTTTGAAGGAGATCGAATCCATCTGCACGGACGAAACGTAGCCGTTGGCTTTTTCAAGGGTGCTTTCCGTGGTGAGGATCTGCCCCGGGCCGGCGTAGGCGCACAGCCTGCGGGCCAGGTTCACCGTCGTGCCGATGACCGTGTATTCGTAGCGGCTCCTGCCGCCCACGTTGCCCACCACGACCTCGCCGGTGTTCAGCCCGATGCCGAGCCCCAGCCGGGAGAACACGTCGGCTCGCGTGGCGAACCTGGTCTTTAGTTCCTCGAAGTATTCCATCATGGACAAGGCCGCGCAGAGCCCGGCCTTGGTACAGTTCTTCAGCATGATGGGCGCGCCGAAAAAAGCCATGACCTCGTCGCCGATGAACTTGTCGATGCTGCCCTGGTGGTCGAACACCGCCTTGTTCATGAGGCTGTAGAAATCGTCCAGGAATTCCATGATGTCGTCCGGGGCCACCTCGGAGAGGGTGGAGGAGAACCCCCGGATGTCGGAAAACAGGATGGTGATGACGGTTTTTTCGCGGATGCGGGTGGGGCGGGTGTTTTCCTCGTAGCGCTCCACGAGCTTTTGCACCACCTGGGGGCTGTGGAGCTGGCCCAGCATGGTTTCCAACCGGATGCGGTGGCTCTTTTCCTTGAGCAGCATGGAGTTGTGGATGGCCACCGCGGCGTTGTTGGCGAAGATGGTAAGAAGCTTGAGGTCGTTTTCCGTGAACGTGCGGTCGCTGTCCACCAGGTTCACGTTCAACACGCCGATGCTCTTGTCCTCCAGGGTGAGCGGCACGCACAAGGACGAGGAGATGTTGCGGCTGCTTTTCCGGGGAAGCCCGGGAAACCGGGAGGCGTCCGCTTGGCCGTTTAGCAAAAGAGGCTGGGAATTGGCCACCACCCACCCGGCCACGCTCTTGCCGATGGGGATGAAGGCGTTTTGGGCGAACTGGGCGTCGCGGCCAAAGGATGCCTTGGTGCGGAGCATCTGGGAATCGGAGTCCACCAGCATGATGGAGGAGTGGTCCGCCCGGAAACAGGAGAGCATCTCCTTGGTGATGGTGTTTAAGATGTCCTGGAGCTGGCGCTGGCTGTTGATGGAGGAGCTTACTTCCAGAAGCGCGGAGAGAATCTCTACGTTCCGGGAAAGGGTTTCCGACACCCGCTTTTGCTGGTCCATCTCGCGGGAAAAAAGAAGAAGCTTCCTGCGCTGGAGGATGAGGTAGGCGCAGAAGATCAGCACCATGGCGGCCAGGAACAAGGAATAGCGGGAGAGCTTGGAGGAAAACGGTTCCGCTCCCCCTAAGGCCGTGTCGCTGGCCACGAACAGGCCAAGAAGGATCAGGGTCAGGTAGAGGATGATCACCACGGCCATGGAAATCAGCCGCCAGACCCTCCTCTCCGCCTGTTCCAGGGTGGGATGTTCGTTTTCCATATTCCTTGTTCTGCCGGGTAAGCCGAAAACCGCTAGCGGAATGTGTCCCCCTGCGGGCTTTTTGGAAACAATAGCCCACATCATGCGCTATTAGCATATCACGGCCTACGGCGCAATCAGCAAGGAGGGCGGGGCGGCTAACCCGAATTGTTCATGAAAAATTTCACCGAATAAAATATTTATATGGATTTAAACAGGTTAAGTGCCAATGGAAGGATCCTTGAAAAATACACGCTGTTTCTTCGAGGAATGCTGACATCGGTGAAATTTTTCACCCTTGCGGCGAGCCCGATTCACGCGATAGCTGCGTCAGGAGGCGGTCGCGGTACAAAAGTACAGCTTCCCTCCTCCTTCCTTGCTCTCGCGCGAATCGAACCCGTGAATAATCCGGGCT
>JAFDHW010000084.1 GCA_019308705.1 Deltaproteobacteria bacterium | reverse complement strand
TTCGTAAAAAGTCCAAGCGAGACGTTTTGGCCGCAACATATTGTGATCTGTACCGATTAAAACCACATTATGTTGTATTCAAAATTTTGGCATCCGACTTTTTACGAGGCCATCTCTTTTGCCTTCGCCTCGGTCGAAACATGACCCCACCTCAAAAAAGGATTTTCCCAATGAATTCTAAAAGTTATCCTGCCACACCCCCCACGAAAAATCAAGCAAAAAATGACGATTCACCAATATTTTCGGAGAGATAACAAGCGACGAGGGTTTTTACGAGGGCATCATCATATTGGTCATGCGGATGTACTTGGCATTTTCCGGATCCATTTCCGGCGGGACGCCGATGTTGAAAACGGCCTGCAGCTTTGCGGCCAGGGAAAATTTGAGGCTCATCAAGTCTTCTCCGCGGGAACCATGGGGGTATTTTCAATGTCAACGCACAGTTTCATGCACAAATCGGGAAAAATCTTGAACGCAGGGCGTTCCTCTCCCTGGCGCAAACGCGAAGCAAAGGGGGATACGAAGTATCCAGGAACCGAAAGGCTTTTTGAGAAGGGTGCAGGAGAAAAACCGGAAACGTTTTCTCGAAAAAGTTTTTACCCTGCCTTTACGCTTGGTCTTCTATCAGCGGGTAGACCTGTTCCAGGGCCTCGGCAAGCTTGGAGGGATCCGAGCCGCCGGCCTGGGCCATGTCCGGGCGGCCGCCTCCTCCTCCGCCCACGATTTTGGCGATGTGCTTGATGATATTGCCCGCGTGGAACCGGCCGACGAGGTCTTTGGTCACCATGGCCACCAGGAAAGCCTTGCCGTCCGCCTCCGCGCCCAGGACGACGACGCCGGACGAAATCTTGTCGCGCATCTTGTCCGCGGTGTTCCGCAGGGTGGCGGGGGAATCCGCCGGGACCTTGCGCACCAAGACCTGCACGCCCTTGATGGTCTTTATCTCGGGCTCTGCGGTCTCGCCGCCGCCCGCGCCCGAGGCGATCCGGGCCTTTAAGGCGGCGATCTCCTTTTCCTGGGCCTTGGCCAGGGCCTGGAGCTTTTCTATGCGGGCGGGCAGGTTTTCGGGCCGGTCCTTGACCATGCGGGACAGCGAGTCTATGTTCTCCCGCCAGGAGGCGGCCTTTTGGTAGGCCTCGCGCCCCGTCACCGCCTCGATGCGGCGCACGCCGCTGGCCACCGAGGCCTCGGACAGGATGAGGAAAAGACCGATGTCGCCCGTGCGGCCGGTATGGGTGCCCCCGCAAAGCTCCCGGGACGCGCCGGGAATGTCCACCATCCGCACCGTGTCCCCGTATTTTTCCTCGAACAGGGCGGTGGCCCCGGACTTCTGCGCCTCTTCCGCGCTCATCTCCGTGGCCTGGACGGGCAGGTTCTCCCGCACCCATTCGTTGACCATGGCCTCGATGGCAGAAAGTTCCCCGGGCTTCAAAGCGGAGAAGTGGGTGAAGTCGAACCGCAGGCGGTCCGGCGAGACCAGGGAGCCGGACTGCTTGGCGTGCTCGCCCACCACGGCGCGCAGCGCCGCGTGGAGCAAGTGGGTGGCGGTGTGGTTGGCCGCGGTGGCCGCCCGGGCGGCTTCGTCCACCAGAAGCTTCGCCTCCTGGCCTTCGGAAACCTCGCCCTCGGCCACCGTGCCCTGGTGGATGAACAGGCCCGTGGGATCCTTGATGGTGTTCTTGACCCGGACCGTGCCCGTGTCCGTGCGGATCTCGCCGCTGTCGCCCACCTGGCCGCCGGCCTCGCCGTAAAAGGGCGTGGACGCCGTGACGACCTCCACCGTCGCGCCCTTTCCCACAGACTCGGCCTTTTCGCCGGAGGAGACCAAAAGAAGGATTTTGGATTCGTCCCGGGTGGTCGTGTAGCCGGTGAACGTGGTCTGCACGCCCTGGGAGGACAGGGAGCGTACGGCCTCGGACGCGCCGGAGAAGGCCTGCACCGTGCGGGACCGGGCGCGCTGGCGCTCCATGGCCCTGGCGAACCCTTCCCGGTCCAGGCGGATGTCCGTGCCCCGAACCACGTCCTCCACGATGTCCACGGGAAACCCGTAGGTGTCGTAGAGCTTGAACATGACCTCGCCGGACAGGGTGTTTCCGCCCGAGGCCCGCAAACCCTCCAGGGCCTCGTTTAATATCTTCATGCCGTTGTCCAGGGTCTCCAGGAAACGGATCTCCTCGTTTTTCACCACGTTCTGGATGTACGCGGTGTTTTCCATCAGCTCCGGGTAGGCGTTTTGCATGATGGCGCACACCGTGGCCGAGCACCGGTAGAGGAACGGGTCGGTGAGGCCCAGAAACCGGCCGTAGCGGATGGCCCTGCGGAGGATGCGCCGGAGCACGTAGCCCCTCCCCTCGTTTCCCGGAAGCACCCCGTCGCCGATGAGGAAGGCCGCGGCACGGGAATGGTCCGCAATGACCTTCAAGCTCACGTCCTTTTTCTTGTCCTCGCCCAGGGACACCCCGGAAAGCTCGCGCAGCGTGGCGAAGATGGGGGCGAACAGGTCGGTCTCGTAGTTGGTGGCCGCGTCCTGGAGCACGGCCAGGATGCGTTCCAGCCCCATGCCCGTGTCGATGCTGGGCCTGGGAAGCGGCGTCATTTCGCCGGACTCGTCCCGGTTGTACTGCATGAACACCAGGTTCCAGACCTCCAGGTACCGGTCGCAGTCGCAACCCGGCTTGCAGTCCGGCCCGCAGGAGAGATGCTCGCCCCGGTCGATCAAAATCTCCGAGCAGGGGCCGCAGGGGCCGGTGTCGCCCATGGACCAGAAGTTGTCCTTTTCCCCCAGCTTTACGATGCGGTCCCCGGGCACGCCGATCTTGTCGCGCCAGATGGCGTAGGCCTCCTCGTCCTGTTCGTACACGCTGGCAAAGAGCTTGTCCGTGGGCAGGCCGAAAACCCGGGTCAAGAGGTCCCAGGACATCTCGATGGCCTCCTCCTTGAAGTAGTCGCCAAAGGAGAAGTTGCCCAGCATCTCGAAAAAGGTGTGGTGACGGGCGGTGTAGCCCACGTTTTCCAAGTCGTTGTGCTTGCCGCCGGCGCGCACGCACTTCTGGGAAGTGGCCGCCCGGGTGTAGTCGCGCTTTTCCTCGCCCAGGAAGATGCGCTTGAACTGGACCATGCCCGCGTTGGTGAACAGCAGGGTGGGGTCGTCGGAGGGGACCAGGGAGGAGCTTTTCACCACCCGGTGGCCCCGCTTGCGGAAATATTCAAGAAAGGTGCTGCGTACCTCGTCGCCGTTCATGGGATGCTCCGGGGCGTTTGCGTCCCCAAAAAATCCGGCGGCAACCGCCGCCTGGTTGCCGGGGATCGCCCGGCGGTGGATCAACAAAGAATCAGTTGCTTTCCGCGTTTTCGGCCTCGGACTCGGGCGCCGCCTGGTCCTTGGGGCGCATGGCCTCGCGGATCTTGGCCTCCATGTCTTCCAGCACGTCCGGGTTGTCCGCCAGAAACTTCTTCACATTTTCCCGGCCCTGGCCGATGCGGTTGCCGCCGTAGGAGTACCAGGCCCCGGATTTTTCCACCATGCCCAGGGCCACGCCCATGTCCAGGACGTCGCCCGTGCGGGAGATGCCCTCGCCGTACATGACGTCGAACTCCGCCTCGCGGAAGGGCGGGGCCATCTTGTTCTTCACCACCCGCACCTTGGCCCGGTTGCCCACGGATTCGGCGCCGTCCTTGATGACGCCGATACGGCGGATGTCCAGGCGCACCGAGGCGTAGAACTTCAGCGCGTTGCCGCCGGTGGTGGTCTCGGGGTTGCCGAACATGACCCCGATCTTCATGCGGATCTGGTTGATGAAAATGAGGCAGGTGGACGTCTTGGCGATGGTGGCGGTGAGCTTTCTCAGCGCCTGGCTCATGAGCCGGGCCTGGAGCCCCATGTGGGAATCGCCCATCTCGCCCTCGATCTCCGCCTTGGGCACCAGGGCGGCCACCGAGTCGATGACCACGATGTCCACCGCGCCGGAGCGCACCAGCATCTCGGCGATCTCCAGGGCCTGCTCCCCGGTGTCGGGCTGGGAGACCAAAAGGTCCTCCACATTGACGCCCAGCTTGCGGGCGTAGACCACGTCCAGGGCGTGCTCCGCGTCCACGAAGGCGGCGATGCCGCCCTGGCGCTGGGCCTGGGCCACGGCATGAAGCGCCAGGGTGGTCTTGCCCGAAGACTCCGGGCCGTAGATTTCCACCACCCGTCCCCGGGGCAGCCCGCCCACCCCCAGGGCCCGGTCCAGGGCCAGGGAGCCGGTGGGGATCACGGGCACCTGGATCACGGGGCGGTCCCCCAGGCGCATGATGGAGCCCTTGCCGAAGTGGCGTTCGATCTGGCCCAGGGCCATGTCCAGGGCCTTGGCCTTTTCCGGGGACTGGGATGCCATGGGGTTTCTCCTTGAAGGGTTTTTGGTCAACCGGAAAGCCGGGCGGTGTACAGCGGCGTGTGCCTGGCCCCCTCGGGCAAAAGGTCGCTCTGGTAGAGCACGAAGCGGTCCACGGTAAAGGGCTCGGACCCCAAGCCCGTACAGGAGTCCACCGCGGCCACCGTGCGATTCGGGTCCATGCGGCCCCTGGCGCGGCCCAGAGTGAGGTGCGGGTGAAAGCGCCGCGGTTCACGCTCAAACCCGATCTCGAAAAGCTCGTCCTCCAGCCGGGAGAAAAGCCCGCGCAGGGGTGAAACGTCGCCGTCGAGCCCCACCCACACCACCCGGGGCCGGGAAAACCCCGGAAACACGCCCATACCCGTGGCGCACAGGGTGAAGGGGGCCACGCCCGCCGCGGCGTTGTCCATGGCCGCGGAAATCTCGCCCACGCGCCCCCGCTCCACGTCCCCCAGAAACCGCAAGGTCAGGTGCAGGGCCTCCGGCTTTACGCAGCGCACGGGCAGGCCGGATTCCAAAAACCGGTCCGCCATGGCGCACACCGCCTCCTTGGCTTTCCCGGGAAGGGGCACGGCGATGAAGGCGCGGATGGTGTCGGCCATGAAAACGGGCTCTTTGCCTCGAAAAAGCGGACGCCCCCGGCGGATGCGCAAGAAAAAAATTCGCCGGTCCGCCCAGGGTCAGTCTCTATAGGCGCACCCCGCTTTTGTCAAGGGTTTCGGGGTCATCCGAAGATCATTGTAAAACAGAATGCGCAAGGTTTCCAGGGGGTTGGCCTATGCGGCCGTCCTGGAGCCGTTGCGTTTGCGCAGGTTCACCTGCTGGTTGTAGTAAGCGATCACCTCCCTGCGGCGGAGCATGCCCAAGAGGGTCTTGGGGTCGTTGGTTTCCACCACGGGAATGGAGTCCAGGTTCTTGGTGGTGAACTTCATCAGCACCGCGTTCAAGTCCTCCTCGGGGTGGGTGGTGATGATATCGGGGATGGCGATGTCCCGCATGATGACCAAGGGCTCCACCCCCTCCTCGAACAGCACCTCCCGGATGTCCGTGGAGGAGAAGATGCCCGTGAGCCGGTTTTCGTGGTCCACCACGGGAAAGTAGTGCTGCTTGGTGCGGGAGAAGAACTTCTTGAACTCGGAAAAGGGCATGGTTTCCGGGATGACGGGCACATGGCGCACCTGGCCCATGAGGTCTTTGACCTTGATGGCCTGGAGGATGTCCACGAAGAAGTCGCCCGCGTGGGCCGGAGAGGCCAGTATGTTCTTGGGCTGCTTCACGTAGAGGGTGAACCGCCGGGACAGCATGAAGGCGACCGCGGAAACCAGGAGGCTGGGCAAAAGCAGGTAATAGGAGCCCGTCATCTCCGACACGAAGATGATGGTGGAGATGGGGGTCTTGGAGACCGCGGTGAAGAACCCGGCCATGCCCACGATGGCGAAGGCCGCCGGCGAGCTGATGACCCCGGGCATGAGGGTGTCGAAGATGATGCCCACCGCGCCGCCCAGGGCCCCGCCGATGACGATGGAGGGTCCGAACACGCCGCCGGAGCCCCCCGAGCCGATGGAAAAGGACGTGGTGAGGAGTTTTCCAAAGGCGAGCAGCAGGAGAAAGGGGATGGTGATGGAGGCCGCCCCGTTTAAGACCATTTGCACGTACCCGTAGCCAAAGGCCAGGGTCTGGGGCAGGAAGAAGCCGATGATGCCCGTGCAGAGGCCCCCCAGGGCGGGCTTGGCGAAATTGGGGATGGAAAACTGGCCGAACAGGTAGTGTACGAAGTAATAGGCCTTGACGAACAAGGCCGCCGCGGCCACCACCACCACGGCCAGCACCAGGTAGGGCCCCAATTCCACGGGGTTCTGGAACTTCAGGTAGGGCGCCGAGAACAACGAGCCCCACCCCATGGCCAGGCAGAACACGCAGTAGGCCACCACCGAGGAGATGACCGCCGGGATCAGGACCTCGCTCTCCATGTCCGTGTCGCGGTAGAGCACCTCGGTCGCGAAGAGCGCCCCGGCCATGGGCGACCGGAAGATGGACCCCACGCCCGCGCCCATGCCTGCGGCCAGCATGATCCTGCGCTGGCGGTCGCTCACCCCCAGCTTGGTGCCCAGAAAACTGCCGAATCCCGCGCCGATCTGGGCGATGGGACCTTCCCGGCCGCCGGAGCCGCCCGAGGTTAAGGTGAGCACGCTGGCAAAGGTCTTTACGATGGGCACCCGCCCCCGGATGAAGCCGCCCTTGGTGTGGTAGGCATCGATGGCCCCGTCCTCGCCGTGTCCGGCGGCCTCGGGCGCGAACTTGAACACCAGGAGCCCGGAGAGCAGGCCGCCCGCGGCGGGCAGGATCAAGAGCATCCACCGGGAAAAGCTGGTGGCCGTCTGCCCGAATATCTGCTCCTCCCCCGCGGGCTGGGGCGGCCGGTATCCGGCCAGGAAATCCAGCAAGTAATGGGAGCCCAGTTGGGTGAGCAAATGGAACACGATGGACCCTGCCCCCGCCACCAGGCCGATGACGATGAACATGGCGGCCCACTTGACGGCGTAGCTCCCCCCCGCGGCGGGAGCCCACCGGCTGGGCCTGGGCAGGTAACGCAGGATGTTCATTTAGGCGGCGCCCTTTTCCAGGTCGCGCACCCCGGCCAGCACCAGGTCGAAGAGCTCTTCCACGTCGGCCTCTTCCAAGCAGGAAAAGGCCACCCTAAGATCCGTCTTGCCCAGGGAGATGAGCCCCACCCCGTACTTGTCCAGGAGGTGTGTCCGCAAGGGCTCCGCCTCCACGGTCTTCAACCTCAGGCACATGAAATAGCCGGAGTTGAACGGGTACGGCTCCCAGGCGCCCGCGTACTTTTCGGCCGCCAGGACCTGTTTCACCCTGTTGGCCCGGCGCTTCAACACGTCGCGTTTTTCAGCCTTTTCCTCGTCGTACTTGCCGGACTGCATGGCCGAGAGCACGATGCTCTGGGAAAGGTGGCTGGCGTTGGAGATGGAGCCGCGCACCGCGCCCGCGGTCTTTTTCTCCAGGGCCTCGTAGAAGGCGGACGCGTCGCCGGAAACCTTGGCGGCGTAGGTCACGAACCCGATGCGGAGCCCCCACACGAAATCCTCCTTGGTGGCCCCGTCCAGCTTGACGGCCAGGATGCGGGGATGGATTCCAGCCAGAAGCCCGAACACGGATTCGGGCATGACCTCGGGCTCGTAGAACAGGCCGAAGTAGGCGTCGTCGCACACGGCCACGATGTTGGTTCCCGCATCCGCGGCGTCCTTGAGCACGCCTACGATGCCCTCGGCCTCCCGCCGGGTGGGGGCATACCCGGTGGGGTTGTTGGGAAAGTTCAACAAAACCACCACCTTGCCCGCGGCCTCGGCCTCCTTTTGCACGGCCTCGGCCAGGCCAGCCACGTTGAACCCGCCCGCTTCGGAGAACAGGGGATAGTGGGAGAACCTCACCCCCCGCCGCACGGAGAGGATCAGGTTGTAGTTGCCCCAGAACTTGTCCGGGAGGATGACCGCGTCGCCGGGGTCGGTCCACATGTCGCCCAACAGCGCGATGCCGTGGGTGATGGCCTGGGACACCACGGGAAGGGAGTAGTCCTTGCCGGAAAGCGAGGGGTTCTTTTTGGCCAGGGCTTCCTTCCACGCGCTCCGCAGCGCGGGCAGGCCGAAGGAGGGGGCGTAGGTCAGGGATTGTTCCGGGGGCAGGCTGGGGATGTGGCCCATGACCGAATCCAGCACCATGGCTCCGCCCTTTTCCGTGGCGATGCCGATGGTGGCGTTGAACTTATGGGCCTTCTTTTTGGCCTCGGCGCTCTGGGACAGGATGCCCTTGGGAAAGAACAGGTTCTTGCCCACGGCGGACAGCATGTCCAGCACGTGGGGGTTCCCGGCCGTGATGATGTCGTTCAATTCCTTGGCGATGGGATTCACGAAAGGATTCCTTCCCCGAAACAAACAAAGGATGTTCACCTGGCTGCGGGCTTTTCGCGTCTTTCCGCCCGGCCCGAAGGCGAGGGTCATGTCTGTGCAGGACCGCAAGCGGAAATGATTACCGGCGGAGGCAACCCTTGTCAAGGAAAGCGAGGGGAAAAGGCCGGTTCTTCCGGGGGGAGGCCCCAGGAGGTGAACCCGGATTATTCACGAAGCCTGATTTCCGCGCTGGCAAGGCTAGAGGGGTGAAGGCGTACTTTGGTACGCCGAGCCCCGATAACGCGGCCAGCGCGGAAATCGGGCGAGCCC
>JAFDHW010000083.1 GCA_019308705.1 Deltaproteobacteria bacterium | reverse complement strand
ATAGCCCTGCGGCCTGACGGGGACTGACGGGACATGACGGGACAAAAAAGAGTGTCAGCCTGGAGAAGTCCATCAGGCTAACACTGCCCTTCCATGGTGCCTGGGGCGGGAATCGAACCCGCACGGGGACGCGCCCCAAGGGATTTTAAGTCCCTTGCGTCTACCTATTCCGCCACCCAGGCTCTTTTCCGCCGCGGCGGGTTGCAAAGCTCCACCCGCAACGAAAAAGTTGAACGTATCAAAACCCCGGGAAAGGTCAACTCCGTGGCTGTCAGGAGGCGCGGGCGCTCAGTTCCTGATATGCGGCCTGGATCTCCTTGAACTTTTCCTCGGCCAGAATCCTGAACTCCTCGCCCAGGTGCTGGACCCGGTCCGGGTGGTATTGGTGGGCCAGGCGCACGTAGGCCTTGCGGATCTCCTCCCTGGATGCGCCCGGGGACACGCCCAGAACGTCGTGGGGGGGTCTGGCGGCCGCGGCTCCACCGGCCGCGTCCGGCCCCGCCTGCCGTCCCTGCCGTGCAAAATGCTCCCTGGCCCGGCGCGCCGTTTTCAGGTTTTTGTAGGCGCGCCACAGGATGTAGACCAACGCCGCGTCGTCCAGGAATCCCGGCCCCAGAAACACGTCCGGGACGAGGTCCACCGGCGACAGCACGTACAGCACGGCGATGATGAGAAACAGGATGCCCACGTGTAAGCCCTTGTTGATGGATCCATCCGCGTTCATGCGGTGGCTTCCGGGTCAAAGGATAGCCCTTTGTGCGGCCGGGTCAAGACAGCACCGATCCTGCTTGATCCAACGGGCTGGATATGGTTTAGGCAAAAGACCCCTGACGGAGAATACCGTAAACCCGAATCGGAAGCTTTTTTCATGGAAATAGACAAGCTCATCGACCGCATCATCGACCGCGTGGCCGTAAACCTGCGCGAAACCGGCATGGACCCCGGCGAGTGGGTCCGGGGCCTGGTCACCCCGGACCTGGCCGCCTCCTATGCCTTTTACGAGCTCACCACCGACCATCCCATCTCCTTTTCCTTCATCCACTCCTGCCTGTCCGGCAGCTATTTTTTGGGCAGGTGCCGGGTGGACCACAGCGTGCTTGTGAAGACCGACGTCCGGGGTGACGAACTCAAGCGCGCAGGCGACAGGTTCGCCTTCCAGGGCCGGGAGATTCCCGTGCTCGAGGACGAGGCCATCCTCATCAAGGACTCCTTTCTCCTGCGCACCCTGGTGCACAACTTTTCCCACGACCCGGAAAACCTGGAAGAATTCAAGATCAAGAACACCGTGGCCCTGCACTACGCCAACATCCACGGCGCGCCCGTGGAGGGCTCGTTCCTCGCCCCCTTTGCCACCATCGACCTCACCCGGGTGCACGACTGCGTCATCGGCGCGTTCTCCTACGTGCAGACCGGCGAACTTTCCCACGCCGTGGTTCAGCCCGGCACCGTGTGGATCAAACGCCCGGATTTTGAGTTCACCTACCGTTTCGACCCCGACGTGCTTTCCCGCTACGTTTCCGTGGATCCGGGAAAGGAGCCCGCGGGCGAAATCTGCGAGTTCGTCCGCGAAAAGCGCAAGGCCTTCCGCAAGGTGTTTTCCAGCCTGGGCCAGCCTGTGGACTGCCCGGACAGCTCCGCCCTTTCCCCTTACGCCGTGGCCGAGGGAGACATCCACCTGGGCGAAAACGTGCTGGTTTGCCAGCGCGCCTTCCTGGAAAACGCCCACCTGGGCGACGGGGCCAACGCCCAGGAAAACTGCTTCGTGGTGAACTCCACCCTGCAGGGGTTCAACATCACGGCCCACGGCGGCAAGGTGGTCCACGCGGACCTGGGCAAAAACGGCTTCGTGGGGTTCAACGCCATGGTGCGGGGTACGGAAGAAAACCCGGTGCGCGCGGGCCAGGGCGTGGTCTTTATGCCCCATGCCATCGTGGACGCGGCCGAACCCTTGGATATCCCGGCAAACACCATGGTCTGGGGCCACGTGACCACTTTGGCGGACCTGGAGGAAAACAGTATCCCCCTAGAGGAGCTCAAAACCTTCCAAGGCGACCTCTCCAGGGGAAGGATGCATTTTTCCGGCAACGGCAGGCTCCTGGTGGAGGGCTTCTTACATCGCATCCGCCATATCCTGGAGGCCAACGGCGCCTTTGCCCAACCCGGAGAAAAACAAGGCCACGCCCAGCACCGGTCGGACACATCCTTCACCACCATCCGGGCCTACCCCAGCGGGGACAAGCAGGGCATCTTCCCCCATATCCGGGTTGCGCCCTGACAGGTCATTGACAGGCCCGCGGTTTTGGCCCACAATGCTTCCGGTTTCCTGGCACATGCAAATTCCGGAAAGATTTCAGGCGGATGTCCTTCGCCAACAAGGAGGGAACACCATGCGACGGGTGGTATTCAACCAAAAGGGAGGGGTGGGTAAATCCACCATTGCCTGCAACCTGGCGGCCATGGCCGCCATGGACGGGAAACAAACCCTGGTGGTGGACCTGGACCCCCAGGCCAACGCCACCCAGTATCTCTTGGGCAAGGACGGCGCCGACCCCGGCCTCACCCTGGCGGACTACTTCCAGGAGCTTTTGCGCTTTTCCCTGAGAAAGTCCTCGCCCGCGTCCTTTGTGTGCCAGACGCCCTTTACCGGCCTGGACCTCTTGCCCGCCCACCCCGACCTCGCGGACCTGGCGGGCAAGCTGGAGTCGCGCTACAAGATGTACAAGCTCAAGGAAGCGCTGGATGAACTTTCCCAGTACGACGCCGTGTTCATCGACACGCCGCCGGCCATGAACTTCTACACCCTGTCCGCCCTGATCGCCGCGGACACCTGCCTGATCCCCTTTGACTGCGACGATTTCTCCAGAAAGGCCTTATACAACCTCCTGGCCACTGTGCGGGAGATCCAGGAGGACCACAACCCGAGGCTTTCGGTGGAGGGCATCGTGGTGAACCAGTTCCAGTCCCGGGCCAAGCTCCCCAGGAAACTGGTGGATGAGCTCATGGCCGAGGGCCTGCCCATCCTGGGATCCTTTTTGTCCTCCTCGGTGAAGATCCGGGAGTCCCACGAGAACTCCAAGCCCATGGTCTTTCTGGACCCCAGGCACAAACTGACCAAGGAGTTCGAGGCGCTGTACCGGAACCTGGAATCGAACTAGCCAGGCCGAAGACCATAGACCGAAAAAGGCCGGGGGACCATCCTCCGGCCTTTTTGCATTCAGAGGGGCTTTTCCGCGGGCTCCGGCAGGGCGGGACGGACCTTGATCACGGTTTCCTTCTTGATGCTCACCGTGCCCGGCCTGGCGCCCGCAGGCTTGGAAACGAACCTGGCCCGGGTGCAGGAAACGGCGGTCACGCCGCCCCGCCTGGCCTTGGAATGGTACGCGGCAATGGCTGCGGCCTGTTTCAGCACATCCTTTGGAGGCTCCTCCCCTTCCCTGGCCTTGAGCACCACGTGGCTACCGGGCATGCCCCGCACATGAAACCACCAGTCGTTGCCGCGGGCCTCGCGGATGCTCAGCCGGTCGTTGTCCGCGTCGGTCCTCCCGGCCAATACCTTCCAGCCGCCGGCCAGCTCGTAGATATGATACCGGGCCCGCTCCCCGCCGCCAACATGCTTGTTTTCCACCACGAGCCTCCCTGAAAAAAATTTTCCGCCGCAGTATAAATCTCTCCGCCAAGGGGATCAAACCCCAAGAAACATGCGGGTTTCCCCCACATTGTCACGTGGTAAAAAAAATGCTTGACGGCCATGACGCAATGCGTCATATTGAATAACGTAAAAGGCTTGGAGGTTTTTCCACCAGGAAAAACCCCGTAATCCATCACCACAACAGGGAGGAAGGAAATGGCAGAAGAAAAGAAGGGCACCACCAAGACACAGGCCAAGAAACCGGCCGCCAAGAAGACCACGGCGGCCAAAAAACCGGCGGCAAAGAAAACCGCCACGGCCGCCAAGAAACCGGCCGCCAAGAAGACCACCGCCAAGAAAGCCGCCCCAGCCAAGAAGACCGCGGCGGCCAAAAAACCGGCGGCAAAGAAAACCGCCACGGCCGCCAAGAAACCGGCCGCCAAGAAGACCGCCGCCAAGAAAGCCGCCCCAGCCAAGAAGACCGCGGCGGCCAAAAAACCGGTCCCCAAGAAAGCCGCTACCGCGGCCGTTAAGCCCGCCGCCGCTCCCAAGGCCGCGGCCCGCCCCGCCGTGGGCGTGCAGAAGCCCGCTTCGGAATACTACGTGGTCCGCACCATCCAGCGCATGGCCGGCACCGCCAGCGCCACCCTGGGCGACTACAATGAGAACGTGAGAAAGATCTTGGACTCCGGCCGCGACCTGGTGGAGGACATGGGCAAGAGCACCGCCGAGATCGTGAGCAACCTGGTGGACACGGAAAAGATCAAGTCCCGCGTCTCCATGTTTTCCCGGGAGGGACAGAAGGAACAGGCCCTGCTCTCCCGCACCATCCGCAAGGTTTCCGACTCTGCCTCCGCCGCGATTTCCGGGTACAACGAGAGCCTGAAAAAAGCCGTGGAAACCGGGATGGACGTGGCCCAGGACATGGGCAGCCTCACCATGACCGCCATCGCCGGCCTGCGGGAGCGCGGCAAGAGCTACGCGGCCCGGGTGCCCGGCCTCATGAACCTGCCCTCCAGGCAGGACGTGCAAAAACTTACTGCGGACGCCAGGAGCCTCATCAAGGACAAGCTGCCCAACCGGAAATAACTCCCAAGGTGCCGCCGCACGGACGGGACGCCGGAGGGCTTCCTCCGGCCCGTCCCGGCTGCGGGAACCATGGAGCACCATGAGAAACATCAAGAAGTACACCAACCGAAAACTCTACGACACGGAGGACAAGAAGTACATCTCGCTCTCCCGCGTCGCGGAGCTGGTTTCCAAGGGCGAAGAGGTCCGTATCACGGACACCAAGACCGGCAAGGATCTCACCTCGGCCACCATCGGGCAGATCCTGGCCAGGGAAAAGGATGTGCCTTCCTCCGTGCTCATGCAGATCCTGCAAAAAGGCCAGGGCACCTTCCAGGACACCTTGCAGGGCACCATGAACCTCGCCCGGCGCTACGTGTCCCTGTGGCAGAGCGCGTTTTCCGCGGCCGAAGGCGAACTGGACAAGATCGTCAACCGCATGGTGAAGAACAACGAGATTCCCGCCACGGAAGTAAACCGGATAAAGCGCGAGATGAAGGGTCAGGCGGGTTCGTTCAAGGTGTGGATCAGCGACAAGATCGACCAGAGCGTGGCCTTGGCCCTTTCCAGGATGAACCTGGCCGCCAAGGAGCAGGTGGACGGGCTGGCCAAGCAACTCCGCGAGCTTGCCGCCCGCGTGGACAGGCTGGAAAAAGACGCGCAAGGGAAAAAGATCCTGGAACTGGAAACCAAGAAGGAGAATACACCGGCGGCCGCAAAAAAACAGACCAAGGCGGGATAACCCCCTTAACGCCACAGGGTCGACCGGGAAACCCGGCGTCCCCGTTTTCTACGAGTTGTCGTCTACTCAAAGAAAACGGAGCGCCGGGTTTTCAGTCTTTCGTAGATCTGGCGCTGGATGGTGTCGCGCACCTGGTTGGATATCTTGGTGACCAGAAGGGGCTCCTCCGAGGGCCGGTAGGTCATGTCCTGGATGTTGATGGGCTCGCCGAAGTGGATGTACCACTTGGTGGGCAGGGGCACCGCGCCCAAGGGCCCCAGCAGGGGAAACGTGGGGGTGATGGGCACGTAAGGCACGCCCAGGAGCGACGCCAAGGGGCGCAGGTTCACCAAAAGGGGATAGATTTCCTCGGCTCCCACCACGGACACGGGGATGATGGGCGAGCGGGTCTTCAGCGCCACCCGCACGAACCCTCCCCTGCCGAACCGGGCCAGCTGGTAGCGCCGGGAAAACGGCTTGCCGATGCCTTTGACTCCCTCGGGAAACACCAGGCACAGCTCATCCTCGTTCAAAAGCCTCTCGGAGTTGGCGGGCGAGGCCTGCACATGGCCGATGCGCTGCAGCATGGTGCCGGTAAAGGGCAAGGAGAAGAAAAGGGAGAGCACCAGGGCCCGCACCTGCCGGGGCTGCGGGTGGTCCTCCCGCACGGCCATGATGATCATGGCTCCATCCCAAGGCAGGACCCCGGAGTGATTGGCCACCAGAAGCGCCCGGCCCTCCGCGGGCACGTTTTCAAGCCCCGTGGCCGTCACCCTCCAGTACTTGTGGTAAAGAAACTTCATGAGCGGCATGAACAGTTCGGCGAACTCCTCGTCAAAGCCCCACTCGTCCACCTCGTAGTCGCCGCGCAGCCGCTTTTTCATCCACGCCTGCATCTCGGCCAGCGACTCGGCCAGGTCCTTGGCGTCAAACCGCTCCTCCGGCTCTTTTGCGGGCCGCCTCTCCTCCTTTTGCATGGAAAGGTGCATGGCGCAGAAGGCTTCGCCGCTTTTGGCCGCGTTTCTGCACCGCACGCCCTTTTTGGTGACGGCCTTGCACTGCACCTTTTCCGGCTTGGTCCCGGGCCGCGGATTACTGGTCATATTGGCCTTCCTTGTCAAACGTCTCGATCAGGTCCGAAAGGTAGTCCGAGGCGCGCCTCCGGCTCTGGATCCATGCCTGGAGCTTTTCCGAGGAAAGGGGGTCGGAACGGATGGCCCGGTGGTAAGGCAGGTAGCGCCGGATGCGCAAATGCGCGAAGAAATCCACCACCGCGTCCTTGGAGGAATACCTGGGGTAAAAACCGAGCACTTCCTTCATCTTCCGGGTGTCGCCCAGGCAGTTGTACTTCAAATAACCCGCCTCGATGGGCACCGAGGAAAGCACGCCCTTTCTGCCCGCCTTGCGCCACAGGGCGGAGGTGAGCTTCAGCAGGGTGGAGGACACGGGCAAGGGATGTTTGCCGCCGATCCTGAGCACTTGGCTTAAAGGGATGACCCCGTCGCCGGCGATGTTGAAAATGCCCGTGGCGCCGGTCTTGAGCGTATGGAACAAGGCCGCGATCACGTCCTCCTCGTGGGTGAACTGGAAAAGCGGGTCATAGCCCACCACCGTGGGCACGATGTTGGAATCCAGGTAGCGCATGATGGGGGTGTCGATGGTGCGGCCCAGGATGTTGGCAAACCGCAGGATGGTCATTTGGGGGGTCTTGTTCTGGCGGATGAACCGCTCCACCATGCGCTCCAGCTCCACCCGGTCCTGGATGTAGCGGTGCTGGTGCATCCCCTTGATCTCCGCGTCCTCGGTTATGTAGTTGGGATGCAGATGGTCCGCGCCGTAGACCTTGGTGTCGCTCTTGATGATGACCTTCTTTGTCTCCGAGGCGGCGCAGGCGGCCAGAAGGTCCATGGTGCCCATGACGTTCTGGTCGAAATACTCCTCGTTACCCGCGTAGGAGTCCAGAAACAAGAGGTGGCAGACCGTATCCACCCGGGCCACCTGCAACAGTTCCGCAATAAGCGGATTGTGCAGGTCCACCTGGAAGAATTCGGCCCGCTTGAAGGGCTTGTCCGGTTTCTTGAAATCGATCCCGATGATGGGATCGAACCCGGGGTCTGCTTCCAAAAGGGGCATGAGCTTGGCCCCCCAGGGATGGGAAGCTCCGGTCACCAGCACGGAACGGGTTTTGACGGCCATGGAATTTACCTTTCCTGCGGCGGCAGCCGGAAGGCGGGGCCCGGCCCCTATCCCGGATTATTCACGAGCCCGACGGGTGAAAAATTCCGCCAACGTCAAAATTCCTTCAAAAAAGCGGAGCGTATTTTCCAATCATCCGCCAATTAACCATTAATACTTTTAAAATATTGGATATATTCCGTTCAACGAAATTTCTCATGAACAATTCGGACTATGAAGGCTTTCCGGAAAAAAGGACGTGTCCGGGCAAACGGATTTTCCGCAGTCCCGGGTCCGGATTTGACCGGGGTTTTGTTCAGGAAGCTTTCGAGACGCCTCCCGCCGTCCGGCGGCGGGGGCAACCGTTCATTCTATAGCCAAGGCGGGGTCTTTGTGTCAAATCCCGGGGGCATTTTCCCCCAACGCCCTTGTGTTCGGCGGCCGAGGGACTATGTTGGAGAATATCCCAAAGGATCGTAACCATGGTGGCAATTCCCGCGCCGGGGATTGCGGAAGGGGCATCCAATGCTGATCCGGTGGCTCATACTGACGGCTTCCATCCTGCTCACCGCTTACCTGGTGGACGGCGTGCAGGTTTCCGGGTTCTTTTCCGCCCTGTTCGCCGCGGCCCTGCTGGGGATTTTGAACACCTTCGTGCGGCCGGTGTTCCTCATCCTGTCTTTGCCCATCACCATCCTCACCCTGGGGCTTTTCATCGTGGTGATCAACGCGGTGCTTCTGCTCATGGTGGCGGGCGTGGCGCCGGGCTTGACCATTTCCGGGTTCTGGTCCGCGATGGTGGGCTCGCTGATCATCAGCCTGGTGAGCTTCGTGCTCAACTCCTTTGTGGTGAAACGGGGGCGGGTGCAGGTAATCTACTGGCACCGGCCCGGGGATTACCGGGACCGCTGGTAACCGGGAATCGACATAGGTAGGCGGTCGCCCGCTTTCCCTGTCACACCACCGTGCGTACGGGTCCGTACACGGCGGTTCGGTGGGTTGAGCTAAGCTCCGATGGTTAATTTTGGGAG
>JAFDHW010000082.1 GCA_019308705.1 Deltaproteobacteria bacterium | reverse complement strand
CTGTCTTTGGCGCAAGACCCAAAAAACAGCTCCAACGGATTGAAACTAAAGAAAAATTCGATCTCGGGCAAAATTGCTCATGAATAATCCGGGCTAGTGGTGGCCTTCGCCCGGGCCCTTGCCCTGGAAGGTGTCCACCAGGGACTTGAGGAACACGAAGGTCAGCCCCGCGCCGATGATACCCAAAGCGTAGTACAGGCCGCCCATGAACACCATGTGGGACATGTCCCAGGCCCATTCGTAGATGAAGGGAAACATGCGTCCTCCTTATCCGGCTATGCCGGGTTTAATTCGCGTTCCTGGGGGAACACCGGCAGATACCGGTGGGACAGGGAGATCAACAGCACGCCGTAGGCCACGGGCAGGATCGTGGTGGCGACTTCCTGCCAGCTGGGGAAGTACTGGTACCAGCTTTCGAACGGGTACAGGGGCACGGCCAGCATCTGCAGGATCATGACCCACCGGTTGATGGAAACCCCGACAACGGCCAGGACCACCGCCACGATCAAAAGCGCCTTGTTCTGCCTCAGCTTGGGGATGACCAGGATGACCGCGGGGATCAGCCCGCCGATGATCAGCTCCAGGACGAGGATCCACAGGCCGTAGGCCGTTCCCTCGCCGTTGTAGAAGTCCATGAAGGCGAAGCCTTTTTCCGGCGCGGTGACCAGGGCCCAGTACACGGTGTCCGCCACCTTGGCGATAAGGTAGGTCAAGATCATCCACCCGGAGATCTTGGCCAACAGGTCCACCACCTGGTCGGAGACAAGCTTCTTCCTGGTGATTCCCTCGGTGATCTTGGTGAGCATGAGGGTGAAGGAAGGGCCGTAGGCCGCGGCGGACCAGGTGAACAAGAAGAAGGTCCAGGGCCAGATGAACACGCCCTCGCGGATGCCGAAGGGCCGGGAGTAGAGCACGCCGGACACCCCGCCCAAAGAGCCCTGGTGGAAGAAGCTCAAAAACGCGCCCGTGGCCGCGAACACGGCCATGGTCTCGTGGAAGTTGTGCGACAGGTTGTGGATGAAGGGCACCCGGTCCAGCTGCCGGTTCTCCAGCACCAGGGGAAGGTACTCGATGCACAGCACCGCGAAGTAGCACGACAGGCAGAAGGCCACCTCGGTGAGCATGGAGTGCACGTTGGCGTGCCAGAAGATGAACCAGCCGCGAAGCGGCTGCCCCACGTCGATCCCCAGGATCAACAGCGCCGAGCTGTAGCAGATGAACCCGATCAACACGGCGTAGTTGATGATGTTGGCCAGCGGCTTCTTGCCCGCGATGTAGCGCAGAAACCCGGTGAAGAACGCGCCGCCGCCCAGGGCGATGACCGCAAGGTCCGCCCAGATCCACAGGGCGAACCCGTAGGCGTCGTTCATGTTCGTCTGGTTCAGCCCCTTGTACCAGCACAGAAAGGCGGCGTACGCGCCCCACAACAGGACCGCCCCAAAGGCGCCGAGCCACAGGAGGAACTTCCACAGGGGCGCGCGCTGCACCCCTTCGGGCTGCAGGGCCGCGTCCAGGGATTTTATCTTTTCCCAAACCGATTGCATGAGAGCCACTCCTTGCCAGGGTCCGCGGCACAGGCGGCCGCGTTGGGACTATTTCCGCTTGGGGCGGTACTTGTTGTGTTCCTTGCCCATCTCGTTGTCACAGGCCTTGCGGACCCATTTCTTGCTGGATAGGTAGTAGACCTTGGGATTGGTGCCCAGCTTCTCCAAAAGGCGGAAGGCCCGGGGGCTGTCCTTCAGCTTGTGGACCTGGTGGTGCGGGTTGTTCAGGTCGCCGAAGGTAATGGCCCCGGCCGGGCAGGCCTGGGTGCAGGCGGTCTGGTATTCCATCTCCTCCAGTTCCTTCCTGCCCTCGTAGTAGGCTTTGTCCATGGCGCGCTGAAAGCGGTGGAAGCAGAAGGAGCACTTCTCCACCACGCCCCTCATGCGCACGGACACGTCCGGGGACAGGTACTTTTCCGTGTCCGCGGGAAAATGCGGGTCCCACCAGTTGAAGTAGCGCACCAGGTAGGGGCAGGCGGTCATGCAGTACCGGCAGCCGAAGCACCTGGTGTAGATCTGGCTCACCACGCCCGTGGCGTGGTCGTAGTCCGTGGCCGTGGCCGGGCACACCGAGGTGCAGGGCGGATGGCCCGGGTGCTGCCCCTCGCAGTGCTGGCAGGGCCGGGGCAGGTACACCATTTCCGTGCCGGGAAACGGCTCGCCGTTGGAGACCTTGAAGATCCTCATCCACGTAATGGAATCCAGCTTGTTGGTCTCGTTCTCCTTGAACGGCACGTTGTTTTCCGACTGGCAGGCCACCATGCAGGCCCCGCAGCCCGTGCACTTGTCCAGGTCGATGACCATTCCGTAGCGGGGGAGGTTGCCTTCTTCTTTGTGTATCATGGAAAAACCTCGCCTTGGTTTATGCCTGGGTCAGGCGGGCGCGGACTCCCCAGGCCACGTCGTGGCCCGTGAGCGGGTCGGCAACCGCGCCGGAAAGTGCATGGTAGTTGGCCCCCTTGCCCCGGACGAACCTGGAGTAGCCCGCGTGGCCGAAGCCGCATGGCAACCCCACCAGCCCGGGCATGACGCCCTCGTTGTGAACGACCAGCACGTCGGCCTCTCCAAAGGGGGTGGCGAGCCTGGCCGCCTTGCGGTTGCCTATGCCCAGCTTGCCCGCGGTCTGCGGGTTCACCTCCACCACCAGCACGTCGGCCTTGTCCAGCACCGTGTCGGGGATGGTCTTCATCATGAAGGGCGTGGCCGCCATCTGTCCGTTTTCCAGCTGCATGGACTTCACGGGAACCGCCAGAAGCGGCATGGACTTGGCGTCTCCGGGAATGTCCACCACCAGGGGCTGGGGCTTCATGCCCGTCCTGCCGCCCGCGGGCGGGGTGGGACAGAAGGAGAAGCGTTTGCCGCCGAAAAGCTGGGTCCAGGAGGGGGCGGGGGATTCGTCGATCCAGTAGCCCTTGGACGAAAGCGTCCGCCACTTGCCGCCCATGGCCTGTTTCAGGGCGGCCTGGTAGTTCTTCCAGGCAAAGGACCCTGCCACCGTGCCGCCCATGGCCTTGGCGATGGCGATGAGGCTGTCGCCCGCAGGGCGGGAGGCATACACCGGGTCGGTCACCGCCCTGGTGAGCCCCACGACCCTGGGGACGAGCCCGGGCGGGGAGGGCACGTCCCTCACGCTTTCCAGGTACAGGTCGTCCGGCAGGATGTAGTCCGCGTACATGGCCGTGTCGTTGAACACGGGCGAAAAGCTCACCACCAGGGGGATGGCGGAAAGCGCCTTCTTGGCTTCCGAGGCCCGGGGCAGAAAGTACGCCGGGTCCCCGCCGGCCACCAGAAGGGCCTCCACAGGGTAGGGCTTCTGGGCCAGCACGGCGCCGGCAAAGGCGTGGATCAGGCCGTCGGCCAGGGGATAGGGCTTTGCGGCCGGCGCGTCTAGCCGGGGCTTTTCAAGGCCCTTTTCGGCTTTCGCGTCCTTCTGGACGTCCGGCCAGGGGAAGGGGCCTTCCGCCTCAAGGATCTGCATGCCACCCGGACGGTTGATGTTGCCCGCCAGGGCGTTTAGGGCCTGCACGGCCATGACGTGATAGAGCGCCGCGGCCTGGTCGCCCTGGGCCGTGCCGCAAATGGCCACGGGCTTCCTGGCCCTGGCGAATTCTCTCGCGATCTTTCTCACCCGTTCCGGGGCCACGCCGGTGATCTTGGCCAGCTTGTCCGGAGAATAGTTTTCCAGGACCGTGCGCTTGAACCCGGCCTGCTGCCTGCCGTCCGGATCGGTCCAGTCCTCGAAGCGCGTGGTGTAGGAGTTCACGAAGTTCTTGTCATAAAGCCCGTCGGCGATGATCACGTGGACCATGGCCAGTGCCAGCGGGCCTTCGGCGCCGGGGTTCACCGCCACCCAGGCGTCCGCCTTGGCCGCGGTCAGGGAAAGCCGGGGCTCGGCCTGGACCAGGTACGCCTTTTCCTTGGTGTCCGGATCGTGCCACGCGCCGTAGTTGGCCAGATGGTGCACCGGCGATCCCCACCCGTCGATGAGCCCGGAGCCAAAGGACAGGATGTAGTCCGCGTTGTCCAGGTCATAGCCCACCGCGGCGTCAAGCCCGCACATGAGCCTGGCGGAAAGCCTTTGGGTGTCCCACGCCGTGGGGCTCTTGAACAGGTTGGGCGAGCCGTAGGCTTCCAGGAACCGGGCGAACAGGGCGGAAACCGTGTCCTGCTGCGCGCCGGTCATGCAGGCCACGGTGTGGGGCTTTCCCGCGGCGCGGATCTTGGCGAGCTTTTCCGCCACCTCGGAGATAGCCTCCTCCCAGGTGATTTCTATGAACCGGCCCTCGCCGCGCCGGCCTGCGCGTTTCATGGGGCCGCGCACCCGGTCCGGGCCGTAGAGGTACTGCAGACCGGAGTTGCCCAAAAGGCATACACCGCCGTTGTTCACCGGGTGGCCCTCGGTGCCTTCGATCTTCACGCAGCGCTTGCCCACCTTGCGCACGGAAACCCCGCAGCCGCCCGGGCACAGCGTGCAGGTCGTCTGCTTGTAGGAGGTTTCTCCCGTCTGGGGCACGGGAGTCCAGGGCCAGTTCTGGGTCCAGATGGACACGTCGTCGGTGAGTTTCCAGGGCACTGGCGTGAAGTTGATGCCCACCGCCCCGCCGGCCACGGCTCCGAGCCCTAGTGTAAGAAAGGTTCTGCGGTCGAACTTCATGGTGTTTTCCTCACGGTCGCGGGTGCCTTACTTGTGGCAGACAAAGCAGCCTTCCCGTTTGACGCCTTTCATCTGATAGTGGCAGGCCGCGCAGTCGTCCATCTTCATGCTGGGCATGGTGAAATCCGCGGGAGCGGGCTGTTCGTATTCTTCCTCGTCCGTGTGGGCCACGGCGTCGGCCTCCCAGGGAGCCTGGTGGATGCCCGAGATCTTCTCGCCCCAGATGTCCCTGCTGTAGCCGGTGATCCGGTTTTCGTAGTAGGGCCTCAAGTGCTCCGAGTACCCGTGGTCCCCGTGGCAGGTTTCGCAGGAAATCTCCCCGCCCAACACGTGGGCCGCGTGGGAGAAGAACACGCAGTCCGGCTGGCGGGAATATACATACCAGTCCACCTCCCGGTCCTTGTACACGTACTGTTCCACGAACTTGATCTCTTCGGGATCGTAGCCAATGGCGTCCATGTGGCATTCCGTGCAGGTGAAGTTGCCCGGGATTCCCGAAAAGCCGCCGTCCTCGCGGAACCAGTGGCAGCCCTCGCAATCGCCCAGCTGGTCCACGTGCAGGGCGTGGTTGAAGTCGATGGGCTGCTCGTGCTTGGCGTACAGAAGCCTGGGAAAGAGCTCCCACCCGATCAACAGGCTCACATAGGCGGCCACGCATGCGAGAAACAAGGTCAGGGGCAAAAGGCCCGCATACCTGTTGTCGGCCGCCGGCTGATGGTCCTTGTGGTTTGGATCCGCCTGGCTCATGGAAACTCCGCCTGGTTACAAGTTTACCCCAACACCGCGGCGCGGTGGGTTTACGTGCTGGTTTTCCTGATGAAGAAGAAAGCCGGTGGGCGGTTCGGCAAAAGGCTTTCGGGCGTTTGTCCGTCCCGTGTTTCCCCCCGGGATTTTCACGGCAGAATACCTACTCAGAGGGCCGGATGTTGTCAAGACAAAAAGCCCGCAAGCCCCGAGCCGGTCCGTTGCCGCGCAAAAATTATCGGCGGAAGGAAAAAGGCAAGGATGGTAACGGCAAGGCGGGTTGAAGGAACAAAAAAGGAGCGGAGGCATAAGCCCCCGCTCCTTGGAAGGCTTATCCGTAGGCGTGCAGGCCCGAGAGGTAGTTGACCCCGAACCAGGTGAACAGCACGGCGGCGAACCCCACGATGCTGATGACCGCGGTGCGCGTGCCGGCCCATCCCTTCACCAGGCGCACGTGGATGAGCGACGCGTAGATGAACCAGGTGATGAGCGACCAGGTTTCCTTGGGGTCCCAGGACCAGTACCGGCCCCAGGCGGAGTTGGCCCACACCGCGCCGGTGATGATGCCCACGGTGAGAAAAAGAAACCCCAAAAGCACGCTCTGATACATGAGCTGGTCCAGGACCCCGGCCTCGGGCAGCGACGAGGTGATGGATCCGTCCGGGCTTCTTTTCTTCAAGAGGTACATGACGGCCAGGCCCAGGGCCACGGCAAAGGCCGCGTAGCCCAAAAACGCGGTGAACACGTGGGCGTGGAGCCAGTTGGACTGCAGCGCCGGGATGAGCGGCCGGATTTCCGAGGACTGGAGCGCGGCGTAGGCCAGGGCGAAAAAGGCGAGCGGCGTGACCAGGGCGCCGAGGTAGTTCAGCTTGTACCTGACCTCGATGACCACCAGGGTGGCTACGCAGATGATGGCGAAGATGACCAAAGACTCGTACAGGTTGGAAAGGGGCACGTGGCCCGCGCCCATCCGGTAGGATTCGACCCAGCGGAGAAAGAAGCTGGCCGTGTTGCCCAGAAGGCCGGCCACGGCCGCCACGCGGCCTGCCCCGGCCAGCCGGGGGGATGCGTAGATCCACCCGGCCCAGTACAGGACCAAGGCGCCGAAATAGACAAAGGTGACGATGGTGATGAGGGTGGAGCTTGGGGGGACGGATGGGGTCATCGGGATTCACCTACCTGTTTTTCGGTGTTTTTCCAGCTTGCCGGCCGCTTCGGCCAACTCCTCGGCCAGGGAGCGCACCTTCAGTTCGAATCCCTGCTGGTTGCGGTTGGCCAGTCCGGCTACCGCCACCTTGGTGAGGGCCTTGTTCCCGGAAACCTTCACGAACACCTGCCCATGATACAAAAAGAAGGTGATGAAGCACCCAAGGATGATGAGGGCAAAACCGGTGTATACAAGGCCGACGCCCGGGTCGCGGGTGATCTGCAGGCCGGTGTAGTATCTCTGTTGCCAGTCCTTGGCCAGCACCTTGAAAGGACCAGCCGCCGGCGCCTTGTCCCGGGGGACACCGGCGATGAGGTGAATGCGGGTGGGACGGCCGTTTTTCGGGAACACGTGCAAGTGGAAGACCGGCCCCATGGTCTTGCCCTGGTGCTTGAACGCCTCGGAAAAGTCCACCACCATGAACCGCCCCGCGCCTTCGGGAAGCTCGGCCATTTCACGGATCCGCACGGTTTTGTCCCAGGTTTTCCCGGTTTGCGGGTTCAGGAAGGTAAGGGTGGCGGAAAGGTAGTTTCCATAGGAGGACTGGAACACGTTGATGCCCTGGTAGCGCAGGGGATGGTTCACCTCGATGTCCGTGGTGAACGCCTCCTTGCCGTCTTCCAGGACCGTGAGCCGGGACGTGTATTCCTTGGGCATCCCGTTTTCGTAAAAGCTTACGTCGAAGTCCTCGCACCGGATGGCAAAGGGAAGATGAACGGCCTGGCCGGTCTTGCGCAAAAAGGCGTGATCCATGGTGTCGCCTTCCGGCAGGTTCATGAACCCGGAAAACCCCCACAGGCTGCCCACCAGCCCGCCCACCAAAGTGAGGAGAAACCCCAGGTGGATGACGTAGGGGCCCAGCCGGGACCACCGGCCCCTTTCCGCCCACAGGCCCGTGCCCGACCGGGTTTGAGCGGTTTTCACCCGCCGGAACTTTTTGGAGAGGATCTTTTCCGCGGCCGCGGCCAACTGGTCTGCGGGGAGCTTGGACGAGAACTCCTCCTTGTGCCTGATCCCCGCGAACCGGGAATCGGAAAAGCCCGCGCCCTTGGACCGCGCCACTTTCCATGTCTTGGGGAGCCGCCGCAGGGAGCATACCACCAGGTTCACCCCCAGGAGCAGAAGCAGGGCCGTAAACCACAGGGAGTGGTACATGTCCGTAAGGTTGAAGGCGGTAAAGATCTTTAGAACAGGCTCGGAGAAATTTTCCTGGTAGAACCGGGCAGGCTCGTTCTGGGGAATGACCGTACCCAGGATGGACGTGGCCGCCAAAACGAACAGAAGCGTGATGGACAGCTTCACCGAGGCGAAAAAGGAGACAAGCCTGCCCGGGGTTCCGCTTTCCTGTTTGCGGGACATGGGAAATGAGCATCCTTTCTATAAAGAGGCAAATAATAGTTCATGGAAACGCTCCTGGCAACGCGGTTTTTAAAAAAGCCATAATGGGACATGGCCCAAAACCACGCCCCGCAGCCCCCTCCTGAACACCCAGCGCCAGTGGATTCTTGACAAGCCTTTGATTTTCTGTTCAATTATCCTCTTCTTCGCGATCCGGATCGCATTCTTCTTATCCCGATGAAATTCGGACCCTTCCTGACAATCTCATGGAGCCGGCACCCCGGCGCAGGAATCGACGACACATGATCAAAGCGCAGGAACTGACCAAGTTTTTCGGCAGGCGCAAGGCCGTGGACCGGGTTTCCTTTGTCGTGGAAAAGGGCGAGATCCTGGGTTTTCTGGGGCCCAACGGCGCGGGCAAGTCCACCACCATGCGCATGCTCACCGGGTTTATTCCCCCTTCCTCGGGCACGGCGCTCGTGGACGGGCACGACGTGACCAGAAACTCCCTGGCCGCCAGGGAGCTTATGGGCTACCTGCCGGAGAACGCCCCGGTGTACCCGGAAATGACCGTGACCGGGTTTCTGCACTTTATCGCCCGCATCCGGGGGTTTGACAGCAAAAAGGAACGCCAAAAGGTGG
>JAFDHW010000081.1 GCA_019308705.1 Deltaproteobacteria bacterium | reverse complement strand
AATATCCTTTTTTTGGCCGCAATGTTCAAGCAGTTTCGCGCAATACCCGCAGGACCCGCAAGACAGGTCACACGAGGAAAGGGTGTCCAGAAAATCCCCGGGCAGGCGCTGGTTGTCCACCACCCAATGGTCGGCCAGCCACTCCATGGTGTCCATGAGATCCAGCAGGTTGCCGGAAAAGCTTCCTTCCAGGTAGGCGGATACCGCCTTCCGGAGAAATTCCGGCCCCAAGGTGCGGCCGCAGATCTTCAGACCGTCCACAAAAGGCTCGTAGACCCCAGCGTCCTCGGGCCGGATAAAGGGGGACGCAAACAGGGCCGCGGGGTTTTCCCACAAGACGCGCATGCAGCCGAGTTCCCGGTTGAGCTCCCTGGTGGGCGCGCCCCCTTCCGCGCGGCAGAAGGATATGAGGGCGTCGTGCGCCGGCTTGAACGGGCACAGGCGCAGGCAGCCCTCGTTGGCCAGAAGCTCGATGAAGGTATCCGGCAGAAGCTTCCGCACCGCGCCGGAAACCGCCTCCAGGCGCTTGAAATCCCGGTTCAGGGAGCGGTCCAGGGTGATCTTTTTCGGCGGCAGGAAGTTGGTGCCCGCCAGAAAGTCCAGCCACGCGGAAACCTTTTCCGCAGAATCCAGCATACAATTCACGCTGGGCACGGCTTCCAGCTCCCGGCAAAGGTCCGGGGCAAAATCCGACAGGGCCGTGGCCATGTAGGCGTCCGCCAGGACCACGCCGCGCACCTGGCCCGCGTCCACCAGGGCAAAAAGCAGGTCCGCCACCCTTCCCAGGCGCCCGTGGTCCAGGTACTGCCCGGGCCGGTGGAACCGGGCGTTTAAGAGCACGTATTTCTTGGGGCCGGAAACCAGGGCCAGGACCGCCAACAGCGCATCTATGCTCTTGGGCTCGAGGAGGTGCCTGGCGTCGGACGCCAGGGGCGATTCCAGGCCGTAATACACGGAGTGGATCTTCCCGGCGTGCCCCTCCAGGAACCGGGCGTATTCCCCGTCGGTTGCCAGCGGCGCGTCCAGGAGCATGCATCGTCTCCCTCAAAAAAAAGGGGGAGCGCCTGGCTCCCCCATCGAGCCGGGAACAAGGGTTCACTTTTTGGGCTTGGACAGGATCTCCTTGGTGAAGGCGATCTCCGCTTCCGTGACCTGTTGCCGAAGCTTCTCCATGCGGCGCATGACCTCTGCGAACCGCGCGCCCTCGGCCGCGCTGATCCATGCAAGCTGGAGCCGTTCGGCGCGGATTCCCAATTTTTCCATTTTCTTGTGCACCTTGGCAACCCGCTTTTCGGTCCAGTGGTTGGCGTCGATGTAGTGACAGTCTCCGATGTGGCACCCGGAAACCAGCACCACGGGCGCACCCTTTGCAAACGCCTCCCAGATGAATTTCTCGTCCACGCGGCCCGAGCACATGGTGCGGATGAGCCGCACGTTGGCGGGGTACTGGAGCCGGGACACCCCCGCGTAATCCGCGCCCGCGTAGGAGCACCAGTTGCACGCAAAGGCCACCACCTTGTCCCTGGCGTTCTCCGCCAGCATGGCGTCCACCTGGGAGAGGATCTGGCCGTCGGTGAAGTGGTTCATAACGATGGCGCCGAACGGGCACTCCGCCGCGCAGGTGCCGCATCCCGCGCAGGAGGCGGTGTTCACCTGGGCGGGGATCTTCTTCCGGACGTCCACGGTGATGGCGTTGTAAGGGCACACCTCCGCGCACTTGCCGCACGCCTTGCAGTGCTCCTCCAGCACCAAGGAGGTGATGGGCTCGGAGGTGATCTGGCCCTTGTGCATGAGCCGCACGGCTCGGGCCGCCGCGGCCGAGGCCTGGGTCACGCTCTCCTTGATGTCCTTGGGCCCTTCGGCGCACCCCGCGTAGAACACGCCCCGGGTGGCCGCATCCACGGGCAAAAGCTTGGGATGGGCCTCCAGGTAAAAGCCGTCCGGGGTCAGCTGCAGGCCCAACATCTCCTGGAGCTTCTGTGTGCCCGGGTCGGGCAAAAGCCCCACCGCCAAAACCAGCATATCCAGCTCGTGGATCTCCAGCTTGCCGGAAACCGTGTTTTCCACGGCAACGGAAAGGTTCTTGTCCGCGGTTTCGGAAACCGAGCCCGGAAGCCCGCGGATGTACTGCACCCCCAGCCGCCGGCTGCGGGAATACAGGTCCTCGAAGCCTTTTCCAAACGCCCGGATGTCGATATAGAACACCTTCACCTCGCAGTCCGGGTCGTGCTCCTTGAGCACCAGGGTGCTTTTTATCGTGTTCATGCAGCAGATGTTGGAACAGTAATTGCCGCCCTTTTGCGCCGAGCGCGACCCCACGCACTGGATGAAGCCGATCCTCTTGGGCTTTTTCCGGTCCGTGGGCCGGATGACCTCCCCGCCCGTGGGTCCGCCCGCGTTCACCAGCCGCTCGAACTCCAGGCTGGTGAGCACGTTCTCGAACCGGGTGTAACCGTATTCGTCGTTTATGGTGGGGTCATACGGCGAAAGGCCCGTGGCCACCACGATGGAACCCACCTTTTCGTGGATCTCCTCGTCGGACATGTGGAAGTTGATGCACTGCTTGTCGCAGACCTCCACGCACTTGGCGCACACCGCCGGGTTGTGGCCCAGGCACTCGTCCACGTTCACCGCGTAGGCGCTGGGCACGGCCTGGGGAAAGGGCGAATAGATGGCCTTTCTGGAGGAAAGGCCCATGTTGAACTCATCGGGCCGCACCACCGGGCAGACCTTGGCGCACTCGCCGCAGGCCGTGCAGGCGGACTCGTCCACGTACCGGGCGTGCTTTATGATGCGCACGTCAAAGTCCCCCACGTGGCCGGAGACGTCCTTGACTTCACTTAAGGTGAGAACCTTTATCCTGGGATGCCGACCGGCATCCGTCATCTTGGGCCCCAGGATTCAGATACTGCAGTCCATGGTGGGAAAGGTCTTGTCCAGCTGGGCCATGGTGCCGCCAATGGAGGGCTTCCTTTCCACCAGCACCACCTCGTAGCCGTTGTCCGCCAGGTCCAGCGCCGCCTGGATGCCCGCCACGCCCCCGCCGATGACCAGGGTGCGCTTGACAAGCGGCAGGATCTCCTCCTCCAGGGCGTAGAGCAAAGACGCCCGGCTCACGGCCATGCGCACCAGGTCCATGGCCTTTTGCGTGGCCCCTTCCGAATCGTTCATGTGCACCCAGGAGCACTGCTCCCGCAGGTTGGCCATTTCCAGGAGATAGGGATTCAGGCCCGAGGAAATAAGCATCTGGCGGAAGGTGGGCTCGTGCAGCCTGGGAGAGCAGGAGCCGATGACCACCCTGTCTAAGTTGTGCTCCGCAATGTAGTCCTTGATCTCCTGCTGACCGGGCTCGGAACAGGCGTACCCGATGTCCGCGGCCACCACCACGCCTTCCATTTTTCCGGCGGCTTCGGCCACGGCGGCAACATCCACCACCTTGCCGATGTTGGCCCCGCAGTGGCACACGAAAACGCCGATTCTGGGCGCGGCGGCCTGGATGTTTTTGGTTGGCTCGGTCATTGTTCTAATCCCATTTGATGGTGTTTGAAAGCAGGGTGGCAAGGTCCATCATCTCCATTTGAAGGTCCTGGCCCAGAAACACGTCGGCCATGGCGCAGGAAAGGTGGATATGGCACTTGGGACACGCGCTGACCAGGACCTCGGCCCCGGATTCCCGGGCCTGGCCCAGGCGCTTTACCTGCAGGGCCTTGGAATAGGCGTCGCACCCCACAAAGGCGCAGTTGCCGCAGCATACGGCCCCGGCCCCCCGGTCTGCCATCTCCACGAATCTCCTGCCCGGCCGCGCGCGGGAAAGGAGCTTCCGCGCCGTCTGCCCGCCCCCTTCCGTGAACCGGGTCAGGCGGCAAGGATCCTGGAAGGTCACCTTTTTGCCAAGGTCGGCAAACCCCACCGCGCCCTTGTCCACTTCCCGCTCCAGCACGTCGTGGAGATAGGAAACGGCGAAATGGGTCGTAATGCCCATAGCCGGGTAGTCCACGGCCAGGGTGCGGTACCCCTCCGGGCAGGCGCAGATCACCTCCTCCACGCCCCGGGCGTGGATGGCGTCCACGTTGAGCCGGGCCAGACGCAGGAAGTTCTCCTTGTCCCCGGACCACAACAGGTCGTGCCCGCAGCAACGCTCCTCTTCCATGACTTGGGGAATGATATCGAAAAAATTCAAAAGCTTGAGACTGTGGGTAAGGATGTCCGCCGTGGTGGTCTTCAGGGTGGACGCAAAATAAAGGTCGAAATACGGCGCGCACCCGCCGAAAAAGAGCACCTTGCTTTGGGGGTCGGTCTTTACGTCATCGGGCAGGTCCCGCCAGCGGCGGGGTTTAAGGTCCGCGGAGGTCATGGTCCGGGACAGGGACTGGAAGAACCCGCCGTGGCTCTCCCTGCCCGCCGAGGCGCCCAGGGCCGCCCGCACCTCGCGGATGAAGGCGGGAAAGTCGATGGCCGACGGGCACCGGTCCCGGCACAGGCCGCAGGTGAGGCAGGACCACACACCCTGGGAAACCGCCTGGTCGCCGAACCGGCCCTGGATGAGCGCCGAGGCGATGGCCCGCGGGGAAAAGGGCTTTCCCGCCAGGGTGAGCGAGCAGGCCGAGGTGCACTTGCCGCAGTCCTGGCACGCGTACACGTCGTGGGCAGCCACGATTGCACGGATCCTGGCGGCAAGGTCCGGGGCCGCCGACGGCCGGGGCGCGGGCATGACCGGGCTTGGCCCAAGGGTCTTCAGATCGCTGGAAAAATCCTGCAGAAACTCCAAGAGCCCCTGGGCGTCCTCCGGCTTGAACGAGGCGAAGCGGAGCCTCTGGGAGGAAAGCCCCACAAGGTCCAGGATGCTCCGGGTGTCCTCCACGTTGCCCTGGGCGGAATCCGTGCCCATGCCGTACCGGCAGGTGCCGGAATCGCAGCCCGCCATGGCCACGCCGTCCGCGCCCATTTCAAAGGGTTTGAACAAAAGCGCCTTGGTGATCCTGCCCGAGCAGGGTATACGAACCATCTTCACCCCCTTGGGGATGGGCGCGCGTTCGTCCTGCAGGGTCTGGAAGGCAGCGTGGGGTCCCCACACGCACAAAAAAAGGATGATCTTGGGTTCCAACGGTTATCTCCTCGCCGGGTCAACCCGGTTACAGGCCGGGGGCCAGGATTTCCTCGAGCGTCTGTTCCAGGTACGCCTGGTCGCGGTAGGGGCTGTCCGAGGCATTGGACGGGCACATGGAAATGCAGTTGCCGCAGCCCTTGCACAGGGCCTCGTCCACCACGGCGTACCAGCCGCCAAGCTCGTTCCTGCGGAAGGAGACCGCCTGGAACGGGCAGACTTCCATGCACCGGCCGCACCCCCGGCACCGCTGTTGCTCCACCACCACGGTATAGCCCTTGCTCTGCCTCGGGCCCCGGGGCATGACGGCCGCGGCCAAAACCGCCGCGGCCAGGCCCTTTTTCCGGTCCGAAATGTGGATGGCCGGAGGATTGGCCACGTACAGGCCGGCCACGGCCGTGGCCCCGGGCATGAGAAAGGGCACCCCGCCTTCTCCCGGCTTTTGCGTGCCGTACACCACGCGCCTGGGCCCCAGGCCCTCCTGGGGAACGTAGGGCACGGATTTCAGGGCTTCGTGATCCACGATGACCACCCCCGCGGAGAGGGTGCGCTCGCCGCCGGCGGCCGATTCCACGGCCACCTGAAATCCGCCCAGGGTGCCGGAGAGCTGTTTGACCGTGCTTTCCTTGAAATACTGGATGTTTCCTCTGTCCCCGGGCAAAGGCGCGACCCGGCCGAAGAACAGCACGTCCAGCCCGGCCTGATCCAGGCAAAGGGCGGCGGTTTTGGCCGCCTCGCTGGAGCCGATGACGGCCGTGGAAAAATTGTAGTTCCTGGAGGGCGAGGGCAGCCTGCGGAGCAGGTTCACCCGGGCCAGGGACCGCTCGATGAGCCCCGTGAAGCGGGCCATGGCCTCGGGGGGATCGGTTTCCGTAAGCCGAAGGGCCTCGCCCCGCAGATTGCAGGTGTCCACCATGGACCGCCCCAGGCCCGTGCCCGTAAACAGCCCCTTCTTCAACCGGCTCCGCTGGTCCGTGCAGGAACTGCACACGAAATCCAGGGGGCAGCACAGGCAGGACGCCAGGATGACGCGGGTGGCCCCGGTTTCCCGGATGCTTCGCAGGATGCCGGCCACCCCATCGGGCGTGCAGGCCGCGTCCATCACCTGGGCGTGTACCACCTCCGGCCGGGCGGACAGCTCGGCCACCCACTGGTCCATTTCCGGCAGCCAGCCCATGGAGCCGTTGCACCGGCACACGTACACCCCCACCCGGATTTCCGGCAAAAGGCCCGGGTCCGGCGGAGGAATGGGCACCCCGTAGCCACGGGGCCGGTCCGACGCCCCGGCCAGAAAAGCCATGGCGCTGGCCGCGGCGGCGAATCCCCGGGCCACCATGTCCTGCACGTTGGCCCGGGCCGTGGGAGGCCCGTAGGCCCGGATCACGTCCTCGCCCTTGATCCAGGGCGCCATGTCCGGGTCCGCCACGATGACCGAGCCGGCCTGCTCGTTCCAGGTTTCCAGGTCCTCGTCGTGGAGCATGGCCCCGGTGACGCACACGTCCTCGCACAGCAGGCACTGGGAACACACCCCGCACTCCAGGCACCGGGAAGCCTCGGCCGCCGCCTGGGACGAGGAGAGCCCCAGGACAACCTCGGAAAAATCCTTGAGACGGTCCGAAACCTTGCGCTCGGGCATGTCCACCCGCGCCTGCGGGGCAAGGCGCTTGGGCAGGTCCGGATACTCCCGGCCCGCGGGCCGCCGGGCCGCGGAAGCAATCTTTTCACCAGAAAGCCGGCCATGGACTTGCCTTGCCGCCCGCCTGCCCGAGGCCATGGCCGAAACCACGTTGGACGGACCCGTTGCCGCGTCCCCGGCGGCGAACACGTTCTTGATCGAGGTTTCGCCGTTTTCCCCGACCCATACCCGGCCGTTGGCCTCCACCTTCAGGGACGAGGAGCCCCGGTCCAGGGGACCGGCCTGACCGATGGCCACCAGGGCCAGGGAGCAGGCAACCCGCGTGGTCCTGGCCCCCTTCTTGTCCACGGGCCAGCAGATGCCGTCGTCGCACCTGGGCCCGGGAACCATGGGCTGGAGCACCAGGCCGGAAAGCCTGCCTTTGTCCCCGGCGAACTCCCGCACCCGCAGCGAGGTCTTTATGACCACGCCCTCTTCCCGGGCCGCGGCCACCTCTTCGGCGTCCGCGGGAATGGCGTCCTCGGGGAACCAGGAATACAAGGTGACCGCGGCCCCCAGCCTGCGCACGGTGCGCGCCAGGTCAAAGGCCGCGTTGCCGTCGCCGATCACGGCCACGTCCAGGGGAAGTTCCCCGATCTCCCCACGGTGCACCCGGGAAAGGAAATCCACGCACCCCTGGACTCCATCCAGGTCCTCGCCGGACACGCCCAGGCTCCTGTCCGCCCATGCGCCAAGGGCCACCACCACGGCGTCAAAGTCCTTGAGCAGGGCTTCCGGGTGGTCCAGGTCCACGGGCGACGAGGTGCGGATCGTAACGCCCAGGGAGCGGACAAAGTTCAAGTCCTGGTCGAGGATTTCCCTGGGAAGCCTGTGCGGGCCTATGCCATAGCGCAGCAGACCTCCGGCCCGGGGTTCCTTCTCCAGGATGGTCACGCCGTAGCCCAGCCGGGCCAGTTCCGCGGCAGCGGCAAGGCCTGCGGGGCCGGAACCCACCACGGCGATGGACTGGGGCCGGGCCGGTTGCGGCGGTTCCGGCAGGGTTTCGCTCCCGGCCTGGTCCGCCAGGAACCGCTTGATGCTGCGGATGGCCAAGGGCTCGTCCAGTTCCGCGCGGCGGCAGGCCTGCTCACAGGGGTGGGTGCATACCCGGCCGCAGACGCCGGCAAGCACGTTGTCCTTGCGGATGAGATTGAGCGCCCTGGCGTACTCCCCCGCGCCGGCAAGGGCCACGTAGCCCTGGACATTCACGCCCAGGGGGCAGGCCTCCTGGCACTGGGGGGTCTTGCGCTTGTCCACCACGGGCCTGCCGGGCAGGCTGGTCCTTCCGCTTGCGGCCAGGGGCTTTTTGCCTTCGGGCGTGGTCACCGGACACTGTTGGATGCATTTTCCGCACAGCACGCACCGGCTGGCGTCCACGTATACCGGATCGGCGGCCACCCGGGCCGAAAATCCCTGGGACGAGTGCTTGAGCGAGGTGATCCTGCCCGGCGCGAAGATGCGGACGTTGGGGTTTCTAAGAAGCCGGATCAGGCCTGACCGGTGGGCGTAGTTAAACGGCAGGCCGGATTCGAACCGGAAGGTTTCCGCGGAGAGTTTTGCGTTCAGGTCCGGCTGGGGGTCCACGAGGGTCACGGGAATGCCCAATTCCCCCAGCTTGTTGGCGGCCGCCACCCCCGAGGGCGTGGCTCCCACCACCAGCACGCGATGCAGTCGGTCCTTGGGGCGCTTCATGCCTCCCCTGCTTTCTCGGATTTTTTGCTCCTGCCCTTCAACACGGCCAGGCCGTAGTCGTATCCCTTTTGAAAGGCTTCCAGGTTCATCTTTTCCGTTCCCTTGGGCACGGATTTCTCCACCGTGTCCCTGGCGGACTCCATGCTCACCGCGCCGGTGACCGCGGTGATGAACCCGATCATGATGATGTTGGCCATCATCTTGCGGCC
>JAFDHW010000080.1 GCA_019308705.1 Deltaproteobacteria bacterium | reverse complement strand
GACCGCGGCATGGGAAACCCCGGAATCGAACCACACGTCCAGGATGTCGTCCTCGCGGGAAAATTCGCCCTTGCCGCATTCCGGGCAGGCGGCGCCCGGGGGCAAAAGGTCTTTCACTTCCGCTTCGAACCACACGTCCGCCCCGTGCTTTTCCACCAGGGAGGCCACGTGCTCCACCACCTCCGGGGTCTGGAGCAGCGCGCCACAGTCCTTGCAGTAAAAGGCCACGATGGGCACGCCCCAGGACCGCTGGCGCGAAACGCACCAGTCCGGCCGGTTTTCGATCATGCCGTAGATGCGGTCCCGGCCCCAGTGGGGGATCCACTGCACCCGGTCGATCTCTTGAAGGGCCTTTTGGCGCAGTCCCGTCTTGTCCATGGAGATGAACCACTGGGGCGTGGCGCGAAAGATCACCGGCTGCTTGCACCGCCAGCAGTGGGGGTAGGAATGGACCATCTTGTCCGCGGCCAGAAGCGCGCCGGTATCCTTGAGCTTGTTGATGACGTTCTCGTTGGCCTCGAACACTCGCTGGCCCGCGAAATGGCCCACGTCCTCGGTGAACCGGCCATCCTCGTCCACAGGAGAGTACGTGTCCAGTCCGTATTTCCGGCCGGTTTCGTAGTCCTCCCGGCCGTGGCCCGGCGCGGTGTGCACGCAGCCCGTGCCCGCCTCCAGCGTGACGTGGCGGCCCAGCACCACCACGGACTCGCGGCCGTACAGGGGATGCTCGGCCTTCACGCCCTCCAGCTCCGGCCCGGTAAACCGGGCGATCTCCTTGTATTCGGGGATACCGAACTCGGCCATGTTCTTTTCCACCAGGTCCTTGGCCACGATGAGCACGCGGTCGCCCGTGTCCAGGGCGGAGTAGACGAAGTCCGGGTGCAGGGCGATGGCCAGGTTGGCGGGAATGGTCCAGGGCGTGGTGGTCCAGATGACGAAGTACACGGGCTTGCCGCCGGCCTCGGGTATCCGGGCGTCCATTTCCGGCGCGCGAAAGGCCACGTAGATGGAGGGGGTGGACTCCTCGGCGTATTCGATCTCCGCCTCGGCCAGGGCGGTCTTGCAGGACATGCACCAGTAGATGGGCTTCCTGCCGCGGAACAGCGCGCCGTTTTGCGCGAACTTGCCGCACTCGCGCACGATGGTGGCCTCGTAGTCGTAATTCATGGTGAGGTAGGGGTTTTCCCACTCTCCCATGACGCCCAGACGCTTGAACTCCCCGCGCTGGATGTCGATGAACTTTTCCGCGTACTCCCGGCAGCGCCTGCGGACCTGAACCTGGGTCATGTCCTTCTTCCTGGGACCCAGTTCCTTGTCCACGTTGTGCTCGATGGGAAGCCCATGGCAGTCCCACCCGGGCACGTACACCGCGTCAAACCCGGCCATCTGCCGGGAGCGCACGATGATGTCCTTCAGCACCTTGTTCAGAGCCGTGCCGATGTGGATGTGGCCGTTGGCGTAGGGCGGGCCGTCGTGGAGGATGAACTTGTCCTTGCCCGCGGATTCCTCGCGCAGGGCCTCGTAGAGCTTCATCTTATCCCACTCGGCCAGAAATTCCGGCTCCCGCCGGGAAAGGTTGGCCTTCATGGGAAACGGCGTCTTGGGCAGGTTCAAGGTGTCCTTGTAGTTCATATCCATCCTTCCAGGAAAATGCGCGGAAAGCCGCATCCGGCCCCGCGGGCGGAACATGGCTCATTTTTTGAAAAACGCCTGGAAATCAAAAAAGAATTTTGTAAGCCAGGGGGAAGGAAGTGTCAAGGAAACGCAGGGAAACCTTTGGAAAAAGGTTCCTGCGTGCCCTTCATGGGCGTTCGGGGAGGGATGGTTCGGGATGGTTGAGGCAGGGGCGGGAGCAGATGAGGGTGGGCACGGGGTGCCAGGCGCGGGAGCCCAGCCTCGCGGGGGTGGAGTGGTCGCCGGTGACTTTGTTCTCATTCCCTGGACAATCCCCTTCCCTCAGCCAAAGGAGCCGCTCATGAGAACCGCCCTCCTGTAGTAACCAGCCTCCTTTTCATTCAGATATCACCCAAATTTACCAGAAAAACACCCACCTGTTCGGCGAACCATTTGTTCCCTGCACCGGTCATGTGCCCCCCCGGTGCGAACCATTGGTTCGCTTTTTCGGGTTCCCTGTCCAGGATTTCCAGGAGTTGGCCCGCCATGTCCAGGGTGGGCAGGCCCAGGGATCGGGCGCTTTCCAGGGCCAGGGGCATGTATCCGGCCTTTTGGATGGGAGGCTTGGCCGCGGCCAGGATGAAGGCCATTTTGCCGCCATGGGCCTCCACGGTTTGTTTCAGCTTCCGAAGCAGGGGGGTGACCAGTTCCTTTTCCCGTTGGTGGGCTTCCCGGATATAATGTTTGCCGCGCCACCACTCCGGCGCGATTCTGAGCAGGACCTCATCCACCAGAAAGCTGGTTCCCGCAAGGTCCCAGGCGAGCTGCCGGGGTCTGTGGAAAAAGGAATAGGGAACAGGAAGATTTTTCAAAAGGAGCTGATCCTGCTCGATGATGTCAAAGCAGGGCTTTGCGCCGTAGCGGCAAAGAAGGCGGCAGCGGCGGATGTCCTCGGGAATGATGCTGACCAGCACCAGGGCGGGTTTCAGCCGGGGAATCAGTTCCTCCCCTCTCAGGACGATCTGGTCCAGCCCGTAGCCGCACACTCCTCCGTTTAAAACCGTCCTTCCCAGGATTCTCTCCAAATGGGCAGGCCAGGTTTCAGCATCCCCCACCTCATCCCCATAGACGAAGGAGTCGCCCAGGACGAGGATGCTCCCCCCCCGCACATTGGACGAGAAACCGTTTCCACGCAGCCCCCGGGCGTCGATGGACTGGCCGTTCACCGATTTTCCCGGCACGGTAGCCCAACCGAGCCGTTCGTGGTACGCATAGGGATACACGGATTCCAGGCGGGTGATGTGGCGCAGGCGGGCGGGGTGGAAGGAAAGGGGATCGGAGCTGGAAAGGCGCAGGCCGGCTTCCGCAATCAGCAGCGCCAGGAGAAGGGCCGCGCCGGAAACCAGGATTTTTCCGCGTCTGTTCAAGTTCCTGAAGGGCAAGGGTATCTCCCCGCTATGGCGGCCTGAATGGGGTAACCCGGATTATTCATGAGCAATTTTGCCCGAGATCGAATTTTTCTTTAGTTTCAATCCGTTGGAGCTGTTTTTTTGGGTCTTGCGCCAAAGACAGTCTGATTATTGGAGGAATTCTGCCATTCGGGCAAAATTCCTCACCCTTCGGGCTCGCCTGATTTCCGTGCTGGCAAGGCTAGAGGGGTGAAGGCGTACTTTGGTACGCCGAGCCCCGATAACGCGGCCAGCGCGGAAATCGGGCTTCGTGAATAATCCGGGGTAAAATATATCGCCCTTGCGGATGTTTGCCAACAAAAAGCCCCCGGAAGCAGGAAGGCCTCCGGGGGCTTTGGGTTTCGCTTCGGCGATGGGTTCGCCGGACGCGGGACAGCCTGCTACATCATGCCGCCCATGCCGCCCATGCCACCCATGCCACCCATGCCGCCGCCGGGCATGCCGCCTTCGTTCTTCTCCTCGGGCTTCTCGGCGACCATGGCCTCGGTGGTGAGCATGAGGCCGGCCACGGAACAGGCGTTCTGCAGGGCCAGGCGCACGACCTTGGTGGGGTCGATGACGCCCGCGGCGATGAGATCCTCGTAGGTGTCCGTTTCCGCGTTGTAGCCAAAGGCGCCTTCGTGGCCCTTGACCTTTTCGATGACCACAGAGCCTTCCTTGCCCGCGTTGTCCGCGATCCGGCGCAACGGGGCTTCCATGGCCCGCTGGACCACCTTGACCCCGAGCTTCTCCTCGCCCTTGGCCTTGACCTTGGAAAGCGCGTCGATGCAGCGCACCAGGGCCACGCCGCCGCCGGGCACGATGCCCTCTTCCACGGCCGCGCGGGTGGCGTTCAACGCGTCCTCCACCCGGGCCTTCTTTTCCTTCATCTCGGTCTCGGTGGCCGCGCCCACGTTGATGACCGCCACGCCGCCGATGAGCTTGGCCAGCCGCTCCTGCAGTTTCTCGCGGTCGTAGTCGGAGGTGGTCTCCTCGATCTGGGTGCGGATCTGCTTGACCCGGCCCTCCAGGGCGGAGCGGGCGCCCGCGCCGTCCACGATGGTGGTGTTGTCCTTGTCCACGGTCACGCGCTTGCACTTGCCCAGGTCGGAAAGCGACACGTTTTCCAGCTTGATGCCCACGTCCTCGGAAACGACCTGGCCGCCGGTGAGGATGGCGATGTCTTCCAGCATGGCCTTTCTGCGGTCGCCGAACCCGGGGGCCTTGACCGCGGCCACCTGCAGGGTGCCCCGGAGCTTGTTCACCACCAGGGTGGCCAGGGCCTCGCCCTCGATATCTTCGGCGATGACCAGAAGCGGGCGGCCCTGCTTGGCGATCTGTTCCAGCAGGGGCAAAAGGTCCTTCATGGAGGAAATCTTCTTCTCATGGATCAGGATGTAGGGCTCCTCCATGGAGACCACCATCTTCTCGGAATCCGTGACAAAGTAGGGGGAGATGTAGCCGCGGTCGAACTGCATGCCTTCCACCACGTCCAGGGTGGTCTCCATGCTCTTGGCTTCCTCCACCGTGATGACGCCTTCCTTGCCCACCTTGTTCATGGCCTCGGCGATGATGTTGCCGATGGTCTCGTCGTTGTTGGCGGAAATGGTGCCCACCTGGGCGATCTCGCGCTGTTCCTTGGTGGGGTTGGAGATCTTCTGGAGCTCCTTGACCACAGCCTCGGAGGCCTTGTCGATGCCGCGCTTGATGGCCATGGGGTTGTTGCCGGCCGCCACCAGCTTGATGCCCTCCTCGTAGATGGAGCGGGCCAGAACCGTCGCCGTGGTGGTGCCGTCGCCGGCGGTGTCCGAGGTCTTGGAGGCCACTTCCTTGACCATCTGCGCGCCCATGTTCTCGAACTTGTCCTCCAGCTCGATCTCCTTGGCCACGGTCACGCCGTCCTTGGTCACCGTGGGGGTGCCCCAGGCCTTGTCAATGACCACGTTCCTGCCCTTGGGACCGAGGGTCACCGCCACAGCGTCCGCCAGGATCCTCACCCCGGTGAACAGGGATTCGCGGGCCTTCATATCGTATTTGATTTCCTTGGCCATTTTGGACTTCCTCCTTACGTTTTTCCGGATTTCGCGGAGTTACTGGATGATGCCCAGGACGTCGTCCTCGCGCATGATCAGGTATTCGACCCCTTCGATCTTCACCTCGGTGCCCGAGTACTTCCCGAACAGGATCCGGTCGCCCTCCTTGACCTCCAGAGGAATCCTCTTGCCGTCCTCGCCCACCTTGCCGGGGCCGGCCGCCACCACTTCGCCCTCCACGGGCTTTTCCTTGGCCGTATCCGGAATGATGATCCCGCCCTTGGTCTTGGCCTCCTCCTCCACGCGCTTGACCAGAATCCGATCTGCCAAAGGTTTGATGTTCATCTCTTTCTCCTCCTCTTGCCGCATTGGTGTATGCAAGCGTCAGGTTGATTCCCCCATGGACAAAAACCGCAAGCCCTCGCCAGGGGATATGAAAATGAAGGTTTTCGTGGCAAAACCAGGTCAGAGGTCTGCAATTCTGGGGAAACATAATCACCCTTGGCCGCTTGTAAAGACCAGGAACGATTTTTTTTCGCCTCCTATTATCCGGCAGAATTTCAAGCTGTTATCGATGCGGCCCGCACGCACACAAAAAAAGCGCCCGAACATCCGGGCGCCTTGGTGCATGGAAAAACCAAGCCGCGGGATCAGTCGGAAGCCGCTTTGGACTCCTTCTTGGCCTCGCTCTTGGTTTCGGTCTTTTTGGGGGCGGCGTTGTTGGTCCTGCTCTTGTTGGCGTAGTCCGTCACGTACCACCCGGAGCCCTTCAGGTGGAAGCTGGAGTGGGAAACCAGCTTTCTCAGCGCGCCCTTGCAGTGCTTGCAGGTGGTCAGGGGATCGTCGGAAAACTTTTGAAGCACCTCCTCGATTTTCCCGCATTCACAGCACTCGTATTCGTAAATGGGCATGACAAAACCCTCCCTCCGGCTTGTGATGGTACCTTGGGGAACCAGACCGCTAATATAGTCCGCCAAATCTTTCTGTCAAGGGCCGGTTCCGGATATTTCGCCCCCGGCCGCCCAGCCGTCCGGAAGCGGCTCCCAGGCGCGGTAAAACCTCAAAAGAGGCTCCACCTCGGGCACCCTGGCCTTTTGCAATATCCGGCAGGTCTTTTCGTGAACCCGCTTTTCCTCGGCCATCTTTTCGCTCAGGCTGGCCTCGAAGCGCTGGAGAAACAGGGAAAACCGTACCACGTGCACCAACTCGTGGCACAATACGTACAGGGCGAAGGGAAACAGGGAAAGCTCCGGCCGGCCGGAAAGGGCCTTAAGAATAGTGTGATCCTGCAGGCAGATGCGGTAGAAATCAAAGGCGCGGGACCCCAGGCTGGATTCCGCGGGCTGGCCCCGGTAGCGCACGATTTGGGCAAAGGGACCGTGGGCCACCTCCTGGGGGGAAAGCTCGGCCAACGTGCACACGTCGTAGCGGTGCCTCAGCCATTGGCTGGCGGAAAGCTTGTAGTCGTCCGCCACGAGCTCCTCGGCCAGTTGCCCGGCCTCGCCCACCTTGCGAATGTCCTCGGGACCGAAACACGGCAAGCCGTCCATGGGAATCTCCCTTGTCCATGAACCGGAATAACTTCATATTAATTCATTTTCCGTCCAGGACAAGATCGGCCACGGGGTATGACGGAAAATTCCCCTCAACACCGGGCCGTCCGTGCTTTTGCCGCGGCATTTTCCCATTTCCCCTTGTCATTGCCGCCTTCCCTGGTGTATGAGGGCCTTGTTCTGAGGGGGATGCCACCCATCCGCTTTCCACCCCACGGATTTTTCAGGGTTTTTTTAATACATGGGCAGGCCGCGGCCGGCTTGCGGGAGGCTGTTTGCCCGCTTCGCCTTTTGGGGAAGAAAATTCTGGATCCTTTCGCCCGGATGCGCCGGTGCGATTTCTTTTTCCCTGGACCTGCCGCGCATGTGCGGCGGGCTCAAACCAACGTGGAAAGGAAGGCCCAAGATGAAGAAGATTCTGGCTTGCTTGCTGGCGGTTTGCCTGGGGGTCGCCCTGGCCCCCGCGGCTCCTGTTGCGGCCGCGGACACCGTGGAACTGACCTTTTCCATCTTTTTCCCGCCCACCCACGCCCAGGCCAAGGCGGCCGAGGCATGGGCCAGGGAAGTGGAAAAGCGCACGGACGGCAAGGTAAAGATCACCACCTTTCCAGGAGGGACCCTCACCAAAGCGCCCCAGGTGTATGACGGCGTGGTCCATGGCATCTCGGACATCGGCAATTCCTGCTTCGCCTACACCCGGGGCCGGTTCCCGGTCATGGCGGCCGTGGACCTTCCCATGGGCTACCCCAACGGCAAGGTGGCCAGCCAGGTGGCCAACGCCTTTGCCCACAAGATGGCGGCCGACGAGCTTTCCGACGTGAAGCTGCTCTACGTGCACGCCCACGGGCCCGGGCTTTTGCACACCGTGAAGCCCGTGCGCACCCTGGAGGACCTGAAAGGCATGAAGATCCGGGCCACCGGACTTTCCGCCAAGGTGGTGGAGGCGTTGGGCGCGGTGCCCGTGGCCATGCCCCAGCCCGAAACCTACGGCGCGCTGAAAAAGGGCGTGGTGGAGGGCACCTTCGGCCCCATCGAAGTGCTGAAGGGCTGGAAGCAGGCCGAGGTGGTGAACTACACCACGGAATGCTACGGCGTGGGCTACACCACGGCCATGTTCATCGTCATGAACAAGGACAAGTGGAACAAGCTGCCCGAGGACGTGCAGAAGGTGATGGACGAAGTGTCGGCCGAGTGGGTGGCCGTGCATGGAGCGGCCTGGGATGAGGCCGACGCCGCCGGCCGCGAGCACACCCTGGCCGAGGGCAACGAGATCATCACCCTTTCGGACGAGGAAAACGCCCGCTGGAAAGAGGCCGTCCAGCCGGTGATCGACGATTACATCAAGAGCCAGGAAAACGGCCGGGCCCTGGTGGACGAAGTCAAGTCCCTGATCGAAAAGTACTCCGCGCAGTAAATGGACCTTTTGGAACGCTTTTCCGGCCGGCTTGCCGGCCTCCTGCTCTACGTGGCGGGAGGCGCCGTGGCGGCCATGATGTTCATCACCACCGCGGACGTGGTGCTCCGGTTCTTCCGGATGCCCATTCCGGGGACCTACGAGCTGGTGGGGCTGTTGGGCGGCATTGCGGTCACCTTCGCCCTGGCCCACACCACGCTCGTCCGGGGCCACGTGGCGGTGAGCATCCTGGTGCGGCGCCTCCCGTCCTTCTGGCAGGATGTCCTGGACGCGGCCACCGCCCTGTTGAGCCTCTTGTTCTTTGCCCTCGCCGCCTGGCAGTTCTTCGACATGGCCCACGGGTACGCCGCCGGGGGCCACGTTTCCCAGACCCTGGAACTCCCCCTTCACCCCGTGCTCTACGCCATGGGCTTCGCCTCGGCCGCCACCTGCCTGGTGCTTTTGTCCCAGGCCGTCAAACGCATCCGGAAGGCAAAGGCTAAATGAGCCCCACCCTTATCGGCGTCATCGGGGTCCTCCTCCTGGTGGTCCTATTGTTCTCCCGCATGCCCGTGGGCTTTGTCATGGGCCTGCTCGGCTTTTTGGGCTTCGCCTGGGTGGTGAACTTCCCGGCCGCGGTCTCGCTTATTTCCCAGGACCTGTACACGGTTTTCGCCAACTACG
>JAFDHW010000079.1 GCA_019308705.1 Deltaproteobacteria bacterium | reverse complement strand
GCAGGAGTAGCACCCGTACTTCTTGCGCTCGAAGGCCGTCACGCTCTCGGCGCCCACCCTCTGGGAGCGTTTCAGGGGATAGTCGGTGACCCCCGCGCCCTCCCAGTTCTTGATGGGGCTGTCCCCGCTCTCGGCGCTCATGGCCGTGAGGCAGGGGGTGCCGAACTTCTTGAGCAAAAGGCGCCACAAGTCCGCGGGCTGGCGGGGGTAGACCGGGGTCAGCCGGGTGATCTTGCCCGTCATGCCCAACAGCCTGTCGTTCAAAAGCTTCTGGGCGAAGTCGAAGCGGTCTATGCGCTTCCTGTAGGCCTTGGTGAGTTCCTGCATGCGCTCCCGGTCCGCCACGCCCACCCGGGCCTTGCCCGTGCACACCACGGCCTTCAAGTTCTTGGCTCCCATGACCCCGCCCAGGCCGGCCCGGGCTGCGATGCGGCCGCCGTCGTTGCAGATGCCTGCTATAAAACTCTTGTTCTCCCCGGCTTGGCCGATGCCCGCCACCTGGGCGCGCTTGCCGTGCCGCTCCTTGAGGATCTTTTCCGCGGTCACGAAGTCCTTGCCCCACAAATCCGAGGCGTCGCGGATCGTGGCCGTGTCGTGGTCCATGTACAGGTACACCGGGGAGTCGGCCGCGCCGGTGAAGAACACGCCGTCCACCCTGCAGCGCTTCAACGCCGGGGCGAAATAGCCGCCGCAGTTGGCGTCGCCCCAGCCGCCGGTGGCAGGGGACTTGCCCACCACGGTGAACCGGCCGCTGAACAGGGTGGGGGTGTCGGTGAGCACCCCGGTGGTAAACCCCAGGACGTTTCCCGGGCCCATGGGGTCGCACCCGGGCTGGATGGTGTCCCACAGGATGCGCGCGCCCAGCCCGGCGCCGGAAAGCACCTGGGCGTAGACCGAGTCGTCCACTTCCTCAAAGGACACGGACCGCTTGGTTAAGTCCACGAACAGGACGCGCCCCCAATAGCCCTTGCCGACTTCCTCCTGTGTTTTCTTTGCCATGACGGCAGCCCCCTTCAGGGAAAATAGCTTCGTGCGCCTGCCGGAAAACCCTGGCCCCTCACCCACGGAGCTTGGTTGACGCGCACATCGTTCGCAGGAAAATGGATAACTGTCAGGTATTCAGTTGCATACCACAGGCCGTAGATCGCGGTCAATTGCGGCCCGGCACTCCCGCGGCCAGGGCAAACGCCTATGCGTCAGCTTGTGGGACGCATGGTCCGCCCGGGGGTCTTCCACGCGGAAACGTATGCGAACAAACCATCCGCCTCCAGGCTATCCTCCCGTTATTATCAACTATAACAGCCGGTTAGCGCAAAGACCCGAAACGGCCTGGAATGTTATCGCTTTCAGACGACCCTAATCCCCGGCTTGCCCTTGCCCGCGAAAATCTCGTAGGCGGTTGCCTTGCCGCGCCCCTTGACGCGCGGAGGGATTGGCGGTAAGGACGGATAACAGCCCGCTTTTCTACGTGCACACCATGATGGTTTCCGGGCACCTTCGGCGCGAATCCCGGCCAGGCCATTTTTCTTGGGACACCTTTCCAGAACAAGGAGAAACGCATGACCGCCACCAACACGGCAGCCAAATACCGGCCCCGCGAAAAGACCTTTCGGACGGCCGTGGTAAAGGCCGCCTTCTTTGCCATGGGCAGGGTGCTGGAATCCGCCGCGGTCCTGGACGAGGACGTGAAAAGGGAGGTGGACTCCTGGAAGGACCCCTTCACTTTTATGTTCTACGTCATGCCAAAAGGGCCGGCCATGGTGGCGCAGAAGAAAAACGGCCTCCTGCGCTACCTGGGCTCGGAAGAAATCGACGCGGACCTGGTCTTCTACTTCAAGAACATGGAAGCCGCCTTTATGATCTGTTCCGGCCAGATCGGCACCCCCCAGGCCTACGCCGAGCACCGGGCGGCCCTGAAGGGCGACGCCTCCGAGGCCCTGAGCGTCATCCGGGCGCTCAATTACGTGCAGATGTACCTGTTTCCCAGGTTCATGGCCAAAAAAGTGTTGAAAAGGGTGCCGCCCATGACCCCCAGGAAATGGTTGAACCGGCTGGCCATCTTCACGGTGGGCCTGCCCCTGGGCCTCGGCAGGTTCAAGGGATAGACCGCAAACCCGAAAAATTTCTGCCAAAGGAGAACCGCATGATCCCCTCCTATTACGAGTTCCACAACCCCGTGAAGATCATCGCCGGGAACAAGGCCGTGGACAACATTCCCTACGAACTGTCCCTGTTGAAGGCCAGAAGGCCCCTCATCATCACCGACCAGGGCGTGGTGGGCGCGGGCCTGCTCCAGATCGCGGTCAACGCCTTCGCGGGCTCGGACGCCGAGGTGGGCGCCGTCTTCGAGCACACTCCCCCGGACTCCTCCAACGAGATCGTGGACGAGGTGGCGCGGCTGTTCCGCGACAACCGCTGCGACTCCATCGTGGCCGTGGGCGGGGGCTCGGTGCTGGACACGGCCAAGGGCGTGAACATCCTGGTCACCGAAGGCGGCGACAGCCTGCTGGACTACATGGGCGCGGACGTGCTGAAAAACCCCCTCATGCCCCTGGTGGCCGTGCCCACCACCGCGGGCACAGGCTCCGAGGTCACCGCCGTGGCGGTCATCGCCAACCCCAAGCGCCACATCAAGATGCCCTTTACCAGCTTCCGGCTGTTCCCCGACATAGCCGTGCTGGATCCGCGCATGACCTTGACCATGCCGCCCAAGATCACTGCGGCCACGGGCATGGACGCTTTGACCCACGCGGTGGAGGCCTACTCCTGCGGGCAGAAAAACCCCGTGTCCGACGCCTACAGCGTGGCGGCCATCGGGCTGATCCGCGACAACCTGCTCAAGGCGGTGAAAAACGGCAAGGACAAAAAAGCCCGGTTCGCCATGGCCAACGCCTCGCTTCTGGCCGGCGTGAGCTTCGGCAACGCCATGGTGGGCGTGGTCCACGCCATGGCCCACGCCTCCGGCGGGGTGGCCCACGTGCCCCACGGCGTGGCCAACGCCATCTTCCTGCCGCTGGGCATGGAGTACAACATGTCCAAAGCCGCGGACTACTACGGCGAGCTTCTGCTCCCCCTGGCGGGCGAGGACGTGTACCTCTCCACCCCCAAGAAGGAGCGGCCGCAAAAGGCCGTGGAAGTCATCCGCGAACTGAACCGCGCCTTGAACGCCGCCTCGGGCATGCCCATCACCCTCAAGGAAGCCGGGGTGGCCAAGAGCAAGCTCGAGGAGATCGCCGCCACCGCCATCAACGACGGCGCGCTGGTCTTCAACCCCAAGGCCGTGGAATACGACGACGCCCTGGCGCTCGCCCGCGCGGCGTACGAATAGGATTACCACGGAATACAAGACAAGCGGGGGAACCCCTTCCGGCGTCCCGGCCCGGGGTTCCCCCGTTTCCTTTTGAAAAACCGGCCGCAGGCTCCGCTTCAATCCTCCCCGCTGCCCGGGGCCGGGCCGCGCACCGCCAGGGCGGGCGGGGACGCCCCCCCGGCGCGCACCTTGTCCCAGACCTCCTGCCCGTAATAGACCAGCACCGCTTGCTTCAGCCCGTTCTTGAACACGTAGGCCCCCTGCATGGCCTTGGGGGCGTGTACCACGATCTCCGCCCGGCCCCGGTCCCTGCCCACCTGGTCCAAAACCTGGCGGGCGGCTTGCCCGGCCTTTACCCAGGGAACCTGGTTCGCCAGCACAAAGGCCGAAAACAGGGCCAGCACCGGGATGGCTACGGCAACGGGGTTCCGGTTCGGCGCCAGGGAAACCAGCAGGGCGGACAGGGCGAACACGCCGAACACGGAGGGGAAGTACAGGAAGCGGTCGCCCACCGTGGTGTCCAGGCTGACGCCCAGGCCCAGGACAGGCAACAGCGCCGCGGCCTGGCAGGCCAGGAGCAGCCCCATGGTTTTCAGATCCCGCGCCGGGGTGCGCAGGACCAGAAGCACGGCCAGGGCGCACACCAAGACGGCGGCCGCCAGAAAAGGCCGGCCCCTGAGCGCCCACAGCGGCCCCGCGGCCTGGGGCGGGAGAAAGGTCTTGGCAAGGAAGGCGGCCAAAAGCTTCGTGGTCAGGAGGGGGCTGGACCACGCCTTCAGGAAATGCGCCTCCACGCCATAGCCCCCCACCCACACGCCCAGGGCCGCCCTTCTCCACAAGAGGTAGCCCCCCATCACCAAGGCCAAAAGCCCCACGGCCGCGGCCGCCCGCCTGCCGTCCCGTTCCAGACGAAAGCTCGGGTGGGCCGCAGCCATGAGCGCGGCCACAAGGGGCAGGGCCGCGGTGGACTCCTTGCTCAACAGGCTGGCCAGGAAAAACAGGGGCGCGGCGGCGAATATGGCGGCCCGCCGTGGTCTTGGGGCGTTTTCCGGCGGCGGTTTAAGAGAACGCGCAAAAGCGATCAGGCTGAGCAGGGCGAAGAACGCGGCCAGAAGGTCGGTGCGGCAGGAGATCCATGTCACGGCCTCCACGTGCGCGGGCAGAAGCAGAAACAACAGGCCCGCCAAAAGCCCGGCCTTTCGGCTTCTTGGAAAGACCCGGGAAAACAGGACGTAGACCAGAAACGCGTTGACCCCGTGCAACAGCACGTTCACGGCGTGGAACCCGGCCGGAAAAAGGCCCCACAGGCGGTAGTCCACGAAGATGCTGGCCGCGGCCAGGGGCCGGAAAAAGACGCACCCTTCGCCACCGCACCAGAAGGCGAACGGACCGCCGGTCCCGGCCCAGTGGAGCATCTGGAAATCGTCGGAAAGAAAAAAGACAAAAAGGCTGGGAAAAAAAGCGGCAAACCCCGGCAGGACGAACAAGGCAAGCAGGCGGGCCTGGCGGAACGGAAGGCATGGTTTGCGCAATGGCATTGGACCGGTGCGATGAGGATAAAGGCTTTTCGCCTCGAAGCGGCCTGGGGGCCGGGGCGTTTACAAGAGCAGATTCTTCGCCGCCTTTTTCGCCGTGTAGGCGGCCAGCCGGTAATGCGCCAGGTGCACCAGCGCCTCCCGGGCCAGGGGCGCGGGAGCGCGGCGAAGGTTCATCAGGTGCTGGATGTCCCGGTAGATCTTCTGCTGGTTGATCACTTCCCCGGTGGCCCTTGCAGCAGAAGACCCCGTTCTTTCCGGAAAGCCGGGCCGAAAGTTTGCGCGCCCGGGCAAATTCGTGGTTGTGGAAAACTTTGCTTCCCCGCTGCTCAAAGGGAATCCCCTTCTGCTTCAGGGCCTCCTGGACGATGAACATCTGGAAATGGCTGGCGTGCTGGCGCGCCGCAGAAAAGAATAAACCATGAACCTTGCTCTGCTGTTCCGCATGCAGCCGGGCGAAAAGGCGTTTCCGGTTTCTTCCCGTTGTGCGAATCTACCACGTTTGCCGCCGTCAGCCAAATCGGCCCGCCTTACAAGGCCGCCGCTACTTCCGAGATCACGGCCGCCACCGAGGGCGCGGCCTTTTGGGCCACGGCCAGGATTTCGTCCAGGGTGGCGGGGGTCAGGGCGCCGGGCACGTTTACATTGGTGACCACGGCCAGACCCAGGGCCTTCATGCCGCCATGCACCGCGGCGATGACCTCGTTGACCATGGAAAACCCCACCATGTCCGCTCCCACGGCCCGTAAAAAAGCCATTTCCGCCGGGGTCTCCAGGGAGGGTCCTTTCAGACCCGCATACACGCCCCGCTGGAGAACCAGCCCGCGCCTGGCCGCCCCGGAAAGGGCCGTCTCTTTCAGGCCGGGGTCGTAGGCCGCGCCCATTTCCGGGAACCGGGGGCCCCAGGGGCCGTGGTTTTTCCCCACCAGCGGGTTCTCGCCGGTGAGGTTGATATGGTCCTCCACCAGCACGATGTCCCCGGGGGCGAACCCGGGGTTCAAGCCGCCCACGGCGTTGGCCAGGACCAGGGTTTGCGCGCCCAGTTCCCGCGCCACCCGCACGGGAAAGGTCACCTGGAGGGCGGAGTACCCTTCGTACAGGTGGAACCGGCCCTTGAAGGCCAGCACGCGGGTGCCGGAAAGCTCCCCCATCACCAACCGGCCCTCGTGCCCCGGCGCGGTGGACGCGGGAAAGTGGGGAATCTCGCCGTAGGGGATTTCCGCCCGGGAAACGAGCCCCTCAAGGGCGTTGGAAAGGCCCGTGCCCGCCACCAGGGCCGCCCGGACGCCTTGCCCGGCGCGCCTGCGGATGAATTCCGTGGCTTCCTGGACCCGGCTCACGTATTCCGGATGCATGGTCTTTCATTCCATGGTTGGGGAATCATGGTTGATCCTTGTTCGATGCGTCCCGGCCCCGCGGCCGGGGTCCGCCAAAAGGGCCAACGCCAGCAGTACTGTATCGGCCCGTGGCGGTCAAGGAAGGGATCGACCTCCGGCGAAGGGGGGTTTCTTCCCTTGCCAAGCGGTGCGCGCCGTGCTAACCAAGGTCCCCGAAAAAATGCGGTTTTCAAACCGCGCAAACAGCCTTTTTCCCGAAAAACCATCAAGGAGAAGTTGCCGTGTTTACCGCCTTGTTGACCATGGGTGGGCTGGGGGTTCTCGTCGGCGCCGGGCTGGCTGTGGCCTCCAAGATTTTTTACGTGTACGTGGACCCCAAGGTGGAGGCCGTGGACGAGGCCCTGCCGGGAGCCAACTGCGGCGGGTGCGGGTACCCGGGCTGCTCCTCCACCGCCGCGGCCATCGTGGCCGGCGAGGCCTCGCCCAGCGCCTGCGTGGCCGGCGGGCCGGAGCTGGCGGAGCAGATCGCGGGCATCCTGGGCGTGGCGGTTTCCGTTTCCGAGCCGGACGTGGCCCGGCCGGGTTGCTACTATGGCGTGGCGGACGCGGACACCCTGTACCTGTACGAGGGCGCGCCGGACTGCCGGGCCGCGGCCCTGTTGTCCGGCGGCATGAAGGTATGCCGGGTGGGGTGCCTGGGCCTGGGCACCTGCGCGGCCGCCTGCCCGTTCGACGCCCTTTCCATGGGCCCCGACGGCCTGCCCGTGGTGGACGAGCAGAAATGCACGGGCTGCGGCACCTGCGAACGGGTGTGCCCCAAGGGCATCATCCGGCTTTCCTCCTTGGTGCGGCGCATCATGCGGGAATACACCACCGAGGAATGCACCACCCCCTGCCAGCGCGCCTGTCCCGCGGGCCTGGACATCCGGGAGTACATGAAGCGCGCCGCCGAGGGCGACTTCGAAGGCTCGCTTTTGGTGATCAAGGAAAGAAACCCCTTCCCGGCCACCATCGGCCGCATCTGCCCCCACCCCTGCGAAACCGCCTGCCGGCGGAACCTGGTGGACGAGGCCGTGGCCATCAACCCCATCAAGCGCTGCGCCTCGGACCTGGAGCGGTCGGCCGGAAGGCACATCCTGCCCAAGAAGGCCCCGGAAACCGGCCGGCGCGTCGCCGTGGCCGGCGGCGGCATCGAGGGGCTTTCCGCGGCCTATTTCCTGGCCCGGCTGGGGCACGCCCCCACGGTGCTGGAAGCCACGGACCGCCTGGGCGGGCTGTTGCGCACCGCCATCCCGGCCGAGCGCCTGCCCGCAGCGGCGCTGGACTGGGACATCGAGGGCATCCTGGAAATGGGCGTTGACGCCAAAACCAACACCGCCCTGGGCCGCGACGCCACCATCAGCGCCCTGCTCCAGGAAGGCTACGACGCCGTGTTCGTGGCCTCGGGCGGGTGGGACAGCCGCCTTGGCAGGAACCCGTCTGCGGGGCCGGAAAAGGTCCTGCCTGGCGTGTTCCTGCTCATCGACGCGGTCAGAGCGGAGTCCCGCGAGAAGCTGGATTTCAAGGACAACGCCGTGTTCGCGGGCGGCGGCAAGACCGCCGTGTCGGCCGCCATGGAGGTTGCGTCCAAGAACAAGGTGGTCCTTTTGCGTACCGCCCGGGGCGAGGCCGGGGTGGACGAGGCCCTGGTCTCCCAGGCCAGGGAAAAGGGCGTGGAGATCCTTTTCAACACCGCTGTGACCCGCCTGTTCGGCGAGGACCGGTCCCTGCAGGAGGTGGAGGTCATGGACCTTGGCTCCTGTGAAAAGAAGACCATCCCCGCGGACCGGCTGGTGGTGGCCGCGGGCCGCGTTCCGGAACTGGTGTTCGTGCGCCAGGTGGACGAGGAGCAAGAGGGCGAAGCGGCTTTGGACCAGGAATCCCTGCCCCCCGAGGACCAGGACACCGACGGTCCCATCGCCTGGGTGGCCGTGCCGCCGTACAAGAAGCCCGCGGCGGACCTTTCCGGCGGGCTGCTTTCCCCGGCGGACGAGCTGACGGACTACGCCGCGGCCGTGGAGGCCGTGGGCGCGGGGCGCCGGGGCGCGGCCAGCGTCCAGATGGTCATGAACGGCCAGGAGCCCGCCTTGCCGGAAAACGTCATCACCCCCACGGTGAGGGTGCAGGACGTGGCCGAGCTTTCGGGCGTTTCCCCCAAGCACCGGGAGCCCCTGGCCGCCGCCGGTCCGGGGGAGATGGCCCCCGGCGTGGAACGGGAAACCGGCTACACCCGGGAGACGGCCCGCCGGGAAGCCCGGCGCTGCCTTCAGTGCGGCCTGGTGTGCTACGAAGCGGACGCCAAGAAAACCGCGTAACCGGGCCGGCACCCATGCCGATCCGGCCGCCGGGGGAAGACACCCTCCGGCGGCTTTGTTTTGGCGGGCGAAAAAGCCCCTTGGCGCAGGCCTGGACAGGACCTAACCCGGATTATTCATGAGCAATTTTGCCCGAGATCGAATTTTTCGTTAGTTTCAATCCGTTGGAGCTGTTTTTCGGGTCTTGCGCCAAAGACGGTCTGATTATTGGAGGAA
>JAFDHW010000078.1 GCA_019308705.1 Deltaproteobacteria bacterium | reverse complement strand
ACTGCTTGGTGATCGCCGCGGTAAGCGTCGTCTTGCCGTGGTCAATGTGACCGATGGTCCCCACGTTCACATGCGGCTTCTTGCGCTCGAACTTCTGCTTGGCCATGGTCCGTTACCTTCCCGCTACCACCGGTAATGGGCGAAAGCCTTGTTGGCCTCGGCCATCCTGTGGGTGTCTTCTCTCTTCTTGATCGAAGCGCCGCGCTGGTTGGCGGCATCCATGAACTCTCCCGCCAGCTTGGCGGCCATGCTCTTCTCCGGCCGTTTCCTGGCGAACCCGATGATCCACCGCATGGCCAGGGCCATGCGCCGGTTGTTACGGATCTCCGTGGGAATCTGGTAGGTGGAGCCGCCCACCCGCCGGCTTTTCACCTCCACCATGGGCTTGACGTTGGAAAGCGCCTTTTGGAACACCTCCAGGGGGTCTTCCTTGGTCTTTTTCTCCACGATGTCAAAGGCGTCGTAGACGATCCGTTCGGCGGTGCTCTTCTTGCCGTCTTTCATGACGGCGTTGACGAACTTGGCGACCGTCTTGTCGTTGTACCGGCTGTCGGGCAGGATGTCCCGGACCGGAACCTCGCGTCTCCTGGGCATGGCCTTCCTCCTGAACTATTTGGGCTTCTTGGCCCCGTAATGGGACCGCCCCCTGCGCCTGTCCTCCACGCCGATGGCGTCCAGGGTGCCCCGCACGATGTGGTAGCGCACGCCGGGAAGGTCCTTCACCCGGCCGCCGCGGACCAGCACCACGGAGTGTTCCTGGAGGTTGTGCCCCACGCCCGGGATGTAGGCGGTGACCTCCACCCCGGTGGTGAGCCGCACACGGGCCACTTTCCTCAGCGCACTGTTGGGCTTCTTGGGGGTGGTGGTATACACCCGGGTGCACACCCCCCGCTTCTGCGGCGAACCCTTGAGCGCCGGGGTGGCCTTTTTCTTGGCCACCTTCTTCCTGCCGTTTCGCACCAGTTGGTTGATGGTGGGCATTACGACTTCCCCTGAAAACAGAATATTATGGATAAAAATCCGCCCATTAATCGCCCCGCTCAGACCCCCCGGGCCGGGGCGGGGCAAGAAAAGACCAACTATTAGGCTACCTGCCTGCGCTTGTCAAGCCCTTAAGCCTGTTCCGTTCCCGCTTCCAGTTGGGCCAGGGCCTCGGCCACGTCCTCCACCCCGGCCACCTCCTCCTGCTCCAGGCCGATCTCCACCTTGGAGTACTCGGGAACGCCCGTGCCCGCGGGGATGATGCGGCCCATGATGACGTTTTCCTTCAGGCCCCTTAAGTGGTGCACCGCGCCGGCGATGGCCGCCTCGGTGAGCACCTTGGTGGTCTCCTGGAAGCTGGCCGCGGAAATGAAGCTTTCCGTGGACAGCGACGCCTTGGTGATGCCCAAAATCTGCGCCTCGGCCACGGCGGGCTTCTTGCCGGCCTGAACCATGGCCCGGTTCACCTCGGCGAACCGCGCCCGGTCCACCTGCTCCTCGGGGATGAAGTCCGTGTCCCCCACCTCGGTGACCTTCACGCAGCGCATCATCTGGCGCACGATGACCTCGATGTGCTTGTCGTTGATGCGCACGCCCTGGAGGCGGTAGACCTCCTGGACCTCGTCCACCAGGTAGCGGGCCAGGGCCACCTCCCCCTGGATGTTCAGGATGTCCTGAGGGTTGGCCGCGCCGCCCATGAGGGGCTCGCCCGCCCGGACGTAGTCGCCCTCGTAAACGTTCAGGTGCCGGCCGCGGGGAATCAGGTATTCCCGCTTCTCGCCCACCCCGGAGGGGATGACGGTGACCTTCTGCTTGCCCTTGGTGCCCTTGCCTATGGACACGAAGCCGTCGATCTCCGAGAGCACGGCCGTCTCCTTGGGTTTTCTCACTTCGAAGAGTTCCGCCACCCGGGGCAGACCGCCGGTGATGTCCTTGGTCTTGGTGGTGGCCCGGGGCAGCTTGGCGATGACGTCGCCCGCCTTCACCTCCTGGCCTTCCTCCACCAGGAGGATGGCGTTGATGGGCAAGAGGTACCGCGCAGGGCTGGTGGTTCCGGGCAGGTTGGCCGTCTTGCCTTCCTTGTTCTTGATGGTGATCCGGGGCCTGGCCTCGGCGTCCTTGTACTCGGTGATCATGCGCGAGGCCTTGCCCGTGACCGGGTCCACCTTCACCTGGAGGGTCTTGCCCAACGTCACGTCGCCGAACTTCACCACGCCGCCCACCTCGGTGAGGATGGGGGTGGTGAACGGGTCCCACTGGGCCAAGAGGTCGCCCTCGGCCACCTGGTCGCCGTCTTTCACCCGCAGGTACGCGCCGTAGATGACCTGGCAGCGCTCCCGTTCCTCGCCGGTCTCGCTTTCGATGACAAAGGCCCCGCCCCGGCGGTTCATGACCACCAGGTCGCCGGAGGCGTTCTTGACCACCTTCATGCCCTCGTCGTAGCGGATGCGGCCGGAGAACCGGGCCCGGATGTCCGCCTGCTCCACGCGCCGGGACGCGGTGCCGCCGATGTGGAAGGTCCGCATGGTGAGCTGGGTGCCCGGCTCGCCGATGGACTGGGCGGCCAGGATGCCCACGGCCTGGCCGATTTCCACGGCCTTGCCGTGGGAAAGGTCGCGGCCGTAGCACTTGGCGCACACCCCGTAGCGGGTCTTGCAGGTCAACACGGAGCGGATCTTCATCTTGGTGAAGCCCAGGGACTCGATGCGCTCCACCACGGACTCGTCGATCTCCTCGCCCATGGGCAGGATGACCTCGCCGGTGCGGGGGTGCACGATGTCCTCCACGGCGATGCGGCCAAGGATGCGCTCGCCCAGACGCTGGATGATTTCACCGCCTTCCATGAGCGGCTCCACCTCCACGCCGGTGAGGGTGCCGCAGTCCTCCTCCGTGACCACGCAGTCCTGGGCCACGTCCACCAGCCGGCGGGTCAGGTACCCGGAGTTGGCGGTTTTGAGCGCGGTGTCCGCCAGGCCCTTGCGCGCGCCGTGCGTGGAGATGAAGTACTGGAGCACGGTCAGACCCTCGCGGAAGTTCGCGGTGATGGGCGTTTCGATGATCTCGCCCGAGGGCTTGGCCATGAGGCCGCGCATGCCGGCCAGCTGGCGCATCTGGTCCCGGGAGCCCCGGGCGCCGGAATCGGCCATCATGTAGATGGCGTTGAAGCTCTCCCCGATCACGGGCTTGCCGTCCTCGTCGGTGATGACGTTGCCCTGGTGGTCCGTCAGGGGGGCCAGCTTCATCTGGTCCATCATCTCGTTGGCCACTTCCTCGGTGGCCTTGGCCCAGATGTCCACCACCTTGTTGTACTTCTCGCCCTGGGTGATGAGGCCCTCGGAATATTGCTTGGCGATGTCCTTGACCTGCTCCTCGGCCTGGGCCAGGATCTCGCCCTTCTTCTCCGGAATGGTCATGTCGGAGATGGCGATGGACAACCCGCCCTCGGTGGCGTAGCGGTACCCCAGGTCCTTCAAGCGGTCGGAGAGGATGACCGTCATCTTGGCGCCCATGGTCCGGTAGCAGTAGTCCACCACGTCGCGCAGGTTCTTCTTGTTCATGGTCTTGTTGACGAGTTCGAAGGGGGGCTCCGACTTCTTGGTGATCATGTGGAAGAAGTGGTGCCTTCCCTTGACGGTGAAAGGGCCCGCCACCTGTCCCGGTTCCAGCGCCACCACCTCTTTCGCGGCGGCGGGGCCCAGCCGGTAGATGTTTTCCAGCTCCTCCTCGCGCAACACGCCCAGAAACCCGTCCCCGGCCTTGTCCCGGCCCTCGGAGTGCTCCCGCACCAGCTCAAGGAAATCCACGTTCTTGTCCTTTTCCAGGATGGCGGAAATCTCCTGGGCCTTTTCCTCGGACTTGACCACCAGGTGCCGCATGGTGAGCAGGGTGTCTTTGGGGATGACCTACCACAAGAGGACCCTGCCCACGGTGGTGGACACCCGCTCGCCATCGATGCGCAGCTTGATGTTGTCGTGCAGGTCCACGGCGCCGGAGTCGTAGGCCGCCCGCACCTCGTCGGCGTTGGCGAACGCCCGCTCCTTTCCCATGGAAACCCCGCGGTCGCGGGTCATGTAGTAGATGCCCAACACGATGTCCTGGGTGGGCACGATGATGGGCGCGCCGTTGGCCGGGGAAAGGATGTTGTTGGAAGACAGCATCAGCGTCCGGGCCTCGATCTGGGCCTCCACGGAAAGCGGCACGTGCACGGCCATCTGGTCGCCGTCGAAGTCGGCGTTGAAGGCGGTGCACACCAACGGGTGCAGCTGGATGGCCTTGCCCTCGATGAGGATGGGCTCAAAGGCCTGGATGCCCAGCCGGTGCAGGGTGGGGGCGCGGTTCAGCATGACCGGATATTCGCGCACCACCTCGTCCAGGGTGTCCCACACCTCGGGGGTTTCCTTTTCCACCAGTTTCTTGGCGCTCTTGACCGTGGAGACCAGGCCCTTTTCCTCCAGCTTGTGGTAGACAAAGGGCTTGAACAGCTCGAGCGCCATCTTCTTGGGCAGGCCGCACTGGTGCAGCCGCAGGTTGGGGCCGATGGTGATGACCGTACGGCCCGAGTAGTCCACCCGCTTGCCCAAAAGGTTCTGGCGGAACCGGCCCTGCTTGCCCTTCAGGGTGTCGGACAAGGACTTGAGCGGCCGCTTGTTGGTGCCGGTGACCACCTTGCCCTGGCGGCCGTTGTCGAACAGCACGTCCACGGCCTCCTGGAGCATGCGCTTTTCGTTGCGCACGATGATGTCCGGGGCCTTCAGGTCGATGAGCCGCTGGAGCCGGTTGTTCCGGTTGATCACCCGGCGGTAGAGGTCGTTTAAGTCGGAGGTGGCGAACCGGCCGCCCTCCAGGGGCACCAGGGGCCGCAGGTCCGGGGGCAGCACGGGGATCACGTCCATGATCATCCACGCCGGGTTCACCCCGCTCTGGCGGAAGGCGTCGACCACCTTCATGCGCTTGGCCAGCTTCTTCCGCTTGGCTTCGCTGCCCGTGGCGGCCAGATCCTCGCGCATCTGCTGGTACACGGCGTCTAAGTCGGTGTCCTCCAGCAGGCGCTTGATGGACTCCGCGCCCATGCCTGCCTCGAACTTGTCCCCGTAAAGTTCCCTTGCCTCGCGGTACTTGTCCTCGGTCAGGAGCATGCCCTTGGTCATGCCCGTGTCCTTGGGGTCGATGACCACGTAGGCGTCGAAATAAAGCACCCGCTCCAGGTTCTTCAGGGTCAGGTCCAGCACGTTGCCGATCTTCGATGGCAGGCTTTTTAGAAACCAGATGTGGGCCACAGGGGTGGCCAGCTGGATGTGGCCCATGCGCTCGCGGCGGACCTTGCTCTGGATGACCTCCACCCCGCACTTTTCGCAGACCACGCCCCGGTGCTTCATGCGCTTGTACTTGCCGCAGTTGCACTCGTAGTCCTTGGTGGGCCCGAAAATCTTGGCGCAGAACAGCCCGTCGCGCTCGGGCTTGAAGGTGCGGTAGTTGATGGTTTCCGGCTTCTTGATCTCGCCGTAGGACCACTCCCGGATCTTCTCGGGGGAGGCCAGGCCGATCTTCACCGCGGAAAATTTTCTCGGGTCCGTGGGTTTTGCGAAGAAATCGTAGATGGTTTCCAAATCGGTTTCTCCTCTACCGTTTGGCTGTTTCGCAAATGCCGCACCGAACGTCCCAGGCGCGGGCTCCCCCCGAAAGGCCTTATCAGCTCTCGTTTTCCAGGAGGGTCATCTCCAGGCCCAGGCTCTGCAATTCCTTGATCAGCACGTTGAAGGACTCGGGCATGCCGGGCTCCAGCACGTTCTGGCCCTTCACGATCTTTTCGTACATCCGGGTCCGCCCCACCATGTCGTCGCTCTTTACGGTGAGAAACTCCTGCAGGGCGTATGCCGCGCCGTAGGCTTCCATGGCCCACACCTCCATTTCGCCCAGGCGCTGTCCGCCGAACTGGGCCTTGCCGCCCAGCGGCTGCTGGGTGACCAGGGAGTAGGGCCCGATGGAGCGGGCGTGGATCTTGTCGTCCACCAAGTGGTGGAGCTTCAACATATACATGGTGCCCACGGTGATCCGGCCGCGGAAGGGCTCGCCCGTGCGGCCGTCACGGAGCTGGGCCTGCCCGGTTTCCTCCACCCCCGCGGCGGCGAGAAGCGCCTGGATCTCCTCTTCCTTGGCCCCGTCGAACACCGGGGTGGCCATGTGCACGCCGAACTTGTACTGTTCGGCGAAGGTCTTCAAGGTCTCGTCGTCGTACTTGGCGATTTCCTTGGCCTGGCCGCCGAATATGGCGGCGAACTTCTTCTTCAGCTCGGAGAGCTTGTTGGCCTTCAAGAGGGCCTCGATCTGGTGGCCCAGGCTGCGGGCCGCGCGGCCCAGGTGGATCTCCAGGATCTGGCCGACGTTCATACGGGAGGGCACGCCCAGGGGGTTCAACACCATGTCCACGGGGGTGCCGTCGTCAAAGTAGGGCAGGTCCTCCATGGGCAGGATGCGGGAGACCACGCCCTTGTTTCCGTGGCGGCCGGCCATCTTGTCGCCCACGGAAAGCCGCCTTTTCATGGCCACGTACACCTTGACCATCTTGATGACGCCCGGGGGCAGGTCGTCGCCCTTCTGGTAGCGGGCCACCGCGTCCTCGAAGGCCGCGCGCACGTTCTCCACCTGCTCGCGGTACTTGTCCAGGAGGTCGGTGACCGCCTCGCCCACCTTGGCGTCCTTGAGCACCAGGCCCTCCAAGAGGGCCACGGGCACGCCTGCCAGCATGGCCTCGGTGATGGGCTTGTCCTTGGGAATGAGAGTGGACTTGCCCTTCTTCAAGGGCTGGGCCGCCTTCTGGCCTTCCAGGATCCGGGCCAGGTTGGCCCGCACCGCGTCCTCGATGATGCGGATCTCGTCGTCCCGGTCCTTGACCATGGCGGTGATTTACTCGTCCTCGATGATCCGGGAGCGCTCGTCCTTTTCCACGCCCCGGCGGGCGAACACCTTGGCGTCCACCACCACGCCCTCCACGCCGGGCGGGACGCGGAGCGAGGTGTCCTTCACGTCCCCGGCCTTTTCGCCGAAGATGGCGCGCAGAAGCTTCTCTTCCGGGGAGAGCTGGGTTTCACCCTTGGGAGTGATCTTGCCCACCAGGATGTCGCCGGGCCGCACCTCCGCGCCCAGGCGGACGATGCCCGACTCGTCCAGGTTCTTCAGCGCCTCGTCGCCCACGTTGGGGATGTCCTTGGTGATCTCCTCCTTGCCCAGCTTGGTATCGCGGGAAACCACCTCGAACTCCTCGATGTGCACGGAGGTGAACACCCCGTCGCGCACCAGGCGCTCGGACACCAGGATGGAGTCCTCGAAGTTGTACCCGCCCCAAGGCATGAAGGCCACGGTGACGTTTCTGCCCAGGGCCAGTTCGCCCTTCTCCGTGGCCGGGCCGTCGGCGATGACCTCCCCGGCCTTCACCTCCTGCCCGACGCGCACGATGGGCCGGTGGTTGAAGCAGGTGTTCTGGTTGGAGCGCTCGAACTTTTTCAGGTTGTAGATGGTCACGGCCTTGTCCAGGTCCTGGCCGTTGTCGCCGTAGTGTTGCAGCACCACCCGCGAGGCGTCCACAGCCACCACCTTGCCGTCGCGCTGGGCCACCAGGGCCACCCCGGAATCCTTGGCCACCGTGGGTTCCAGCCCCGTGCCGATCAGGGGCGCCTCGGTGGTGAGAAGGGGCACGGCCTGGCGCTGCATGTTGGAACCCATGAGCGCCCGGTTGGCGTCGTCGTTCTCCAAAAAGGGGATCATGGAGGAGGACACGGACACCAACTGGTTGGGGGAGATGTCCATGAGGGCGATCTCCTCGGCGGGCACCATCATGAACTCGCCCTCCACCCGTGCGGAAACCAGGGGGTTTTTGAACCTGCCCTTGGAATTAAGCGGCGCGTTGGCCTGGGCGATGGGCAGGTCCTTTTCCTCCAAGGCCGACAGGTAGCGGATCTCCTTGGTGGCCCGGCCGTTTTTCACCACCCGGTAGGGGGTTTCGATGAACCCGAACTCGTTGACCCTGGCGTAGGTGGAAAGGGACACGATGAGCCCGATGTTGGGGCCTTCCGGGGTCTCGATGGGACAGATCCTGCCGTAATGGGAAGGATGCACGTCGCGCACCTCGAACCCGGCCCGCTCCCGGGTGAGGCCGCCGGGGCCCAAAGCGGAGAGCCTTCTTTTGTGGGTGACCTCGGAAAGCGGGTTGGTCTGGTCCATGAACTGGGAAAGCTGGGAGGTCCCGAAGAACTCCTTGACCACCGCGGAAACCGGCTTGGGATTGATGAGGTCGTTGGGCATGAGCGCGTCGATCTCCTGCAGGCTCATGCGCTCCTTGATGGCGCGCTCCATGCGCACCAGGCCGATGCGGTACTGGTTCTCCAGAAGCTCGCCCACGGCGCGGACCCGCCGGTTGCCCAGGTGGTCGATGTCGTCCACCATGCCCTGGGAGTCCTTCAGCTCCACCAGGGTCTTGGCGGTAAGCATGATGTCTTCGCGGCGGAGCGTGGTCACTTCCACCGGGGTGTCCAAGCCCAGCCGGAAATTGAGCTTCATCCGGCCCACGGCCGAAAGGTCGTAATGGCTGGGCTTGAAGAAAAGCTGGTCGAGGAAGTCCTGGGCCACCTCCAGGGTGGAGGGGTTGGAGGGCCGCAAGCGCCGGTAGATCTCGATAAGCGCCTCTTCGTGGGTGTCCACCTTGTCCAGAAGCAGGGTCTTTCTCACCGTGTCGGAGACGCCCACCTCGGCCATGGCCAACACGTCGATGTGTTCCACGCCGGCGTCGCGCAGC
>JAFDHW010000077.1 GCA_019308705.1 Deltaproteobacteria bacterium | reverse complement strand
CGCGCCGGCGCAAAGACCCTGGTCGCCCACAAGGCTCGCCTGGAGGATGTAAAGCAGGTTGTTGAATCCATGCTCTCTCAGCAAGCTCCCTGAAGCCTTTGACCTGCGGCATGGAACATCGACCCATTCAATGTGAAAACCCGTGGCGTATCGGCGCCGGGAAACCGGATTTCCAGAAGGCGGCGAGCGTTCCTCCGCCCGGCCGAACCCGGGAACAGGCGCGCAGGCACCGCCTTTGACCAACGGGGGAACCTTGGCACCAAGCACGGCATGGCGAATTCTGGCCGGGGGTTATCTGCTGGCCTCGTATGCGGCCCTGCCCCTGATGCCGGAGACGTGGCGGCGGCTGGACGGGTTTTTGTCCGGGCGCGCCGTGTGGGCCATCTACGCGGCAGGCGCAGCCCTGTTCCTGGCCATGCTGGCGGCCGTGGCCCGCCGGGGCGCGGGGAAACCCCGGCGCTGCGCCCTGTTCGTGTCCCTGGCCGGGGCCGCGGCCCTCCTCGGGCTCCTGGAAGAGGGCCCGGCGGAGAAGATCCACATGGTCCAGTACGCCCTGTTCGGCCTGCTGGTTTACCGCGCCCTCAAGGAATCCACGCCCCCCGGGACCAATTCCATCCTCCTCCGGGGGAGCGGCATCTGCCTCCTGGCCGGGGCCGGGGACGAGGTGGGGCAGCTCTTCCTGGCGAACCGGGTGTTCACCTGGCACGACGTGTTCGTGAACACCGTCAGCGGCGTGCTCATGCTGGCCGCCCTGCGCTTCTGCCTGTCTCCTGCCGATCCCGGGAAAAACGCCCGGCACGCTCCGCCCCCTGGAACCGGGCGGGTTCCCGCCACCGGGAAAACCCCGCTTTGAACTTCTTGCCCCAATTGGGTGTTGGCTTGAGGGGCGTTCGGTCCTAAACTGGAAAAACTTCATCCTTTTCCTTTTCCGCGGAGGAGCCTTTTGTCCCACGCCTCGCCCGTGCGCATCCGCCGGCTGTGCGGCCTGGCCGCCCTGTGGGGCCTGTTCGCGACCCCGGTGGCGGCGGCCGCGCTGTACCTGGCCTGGCCGCCCCTGCTGGACAAGCTGTTCGGCTGGTACGCCCCCGTTGCGGACGAGGGCTGGCTCACCCGGGCGTACGAGGCGGGCTCCCACCTGGACCCGGTCATCGTCCGCTACTACCTCCAGCGCACCGCGGTGGAGGCGCTCACCCGCTACTACCCCCTGCGCTGGGCCGCGGCCCTGCTTGCCGGGCTCCTTTTCGGCGCCGGGTGCGCCCTGGCCTTTTTGCGGAGCCCCCACGGCACGGACCGGCCCCTTGGCCCGGGCAGGGCGGCCGCGTTCTTCCTCCTGGGCACGGCCGTGCTCTTCTCCTTTTACCACTCCCTCTGGGCCCCGGTTTTCGCCGGGCTCCTGGTCCTTTCCCTGGCCGTCAATTTCCTGCCGGTACAGCGGCTGGCCGGGCCTTCCGCTTCCCGCGCCTTCGCCGCCGGGACCGCGCTTCTCGCCCCCCTGGGGGTCTTCTGGTTCCTCGCGCCCGGCCTGTGCTTTGCCTGTGCGGCCCGGGGCGTGCTCCCGGGACGTCCGGACACCGGCCGGGGCATAACAGCGGCAAAAGGACTTTTCTGCCTGGGGTCGTTTTTCCTGGTCTGCGCGGCCTACACGGACCTGGTTCCCCTGCCCCCGGACCCCGGCGTCGTCCGGCTGGTGGACGCGGACCAGCTCTATGACGTGGAAGTGGACGCCGGCCGCGGCCGGGTGCTGGCCACCAGGAAATGGGCTCCGCCGGGCAGCCCCAACCTGTACGTACTGGACGCCGAACACCCCGCCCGGAACATCCAGGCCCGCCTCCTGGCGGTGGAGGAGTTGGAGGACCTGGCCGTGGAGCCGGACACGGGCCATCTGTACCACGTGGACAGCTTCCGCAACGCGCTGATCGTGCTGAACCCCGGCGAGTGGTCCCTGGTCCGCAGCATCCCGCTTTCCTTTGGCGTGGCGGGCAGCGCCAAGATCTTTCCGGCCTGGGAGCGCGGATTGCTCGCCGTGTCCTTCGAGGGACTCCAAAGCGCCGTGGCCCCGGGGCTGGCCCAGGTGCGGACGGCGGACGGCGGCTCGGTCCTCAAACGGTATTCCACCCTGGCAAACCCCGTTGCCGCGGCCGACGAGGAGCGGGGCCTGTGGTACGTGCACCTGGGAAACACACGGGACCTGGTGGCCTACAGGATGGGGACCTTCGAGGAAGCGGGACGCGCCATGGCCCCCAAGGCCGACAGCCGCATGGCCTTTTCCCCGGCCCGAGACCGCCTGTACCTGGCCGACCCCCTGGCCGGCGAGGTATGGGAAGTCGCGGTGCCGGAACTTGCGCTTCTGGGCAAGATCCCGGCGGAACTGGGGGTGCGGGGGCTTGCGGTGGCCATGGTGGAAAGGATCCGCGTGGGCCGCTACTTCCGCCAGGTGGCCGTAGACCCCCGCCGGGCCCGGGCCTACGCCACCCTCACCCTGGACGGGCTGTTCATGGTGGATTACGGCGGATGGGAAAAACCGGCGGAAAGCAAGGAAAAGCAGGAATAGTGAATAATCCGGGATAGAAGGGGATGGAAAAAAGGCTCCGGCAGCTTGCCGGAGCCTTTTTTCCGCTTGTGCGACCGGCCGCGCGGCGGCTTACACCTCGATGGGCCGGACCGCCTGGAGCTTGTCGTAGTAGAAGGTCTCGTACACGCACAAAAAGGGCGCCACCCCCGCCGAGCCCAAAAGGATGATCATCATCACATGAAGCAGCACCGAAAAGGGCAGGGACATGGTGGGCCGGTACCGGGTTACCAGGCGCAGGGCCTCGGAGGACAAAAACTCGTCGCCCGCAAACTGGTAGGTCTCGCCCGGGATCATGTCGAACATGGTCTTGTTGCCCGTGGCCAAGGCCAACAGGTCTTCGGCAGGCATCTTCACCACCACGTCCGCGGGCCTCAACTCCCGCACCACCGTAAGCTTCTCCGGGGTGGCGGTCACTGTCCACTGGGCGTTTTTCCTGCCGGACAGGTCGTAGGCGTAAGTGCCCGGCTCCAGCATTTTCAAATCCGCATGTGCGGGCATGGAGTCGAACACGTCCGGGAGGCTGGCCCAGGGGGCGAACACGCTGGCGGCCAGGCCCAGCAGGGCGATCCCCCCCAGGAGCTGGTACAGCCGGGTGGCGTTCAGCCGGGGGTTGATGCCGATGTAGCTCGTCCGGGCATACAGGGCGATGAGCACCACGCCCAGGACCAGGGCCCCTCCCCAAAGCACCCACGCCGCGCCGTCGTACATGAACGCCTGGTACAGGGAGGAAAAGTCCGAAAACACCGTCCACTTGGGAAAACCCCAGGAAAACAGGGAAACCAAAAGGACCACCACGGTGTAGATGACGACCCACACCAAAAAGATGATGATGGCCGCCCAGTTGAACCAGGAGCCGAATGTCCCGGCCACCATGCCGTAAATCACCCGCAGGGGTTTGGCCTGGAACAGGCCCAGGAAGATGCCCGAGAAAAAGCCGTAGGCGGTGACAAAGACGAGCACCATGGTCACGGGCGCGGGGCCCGCGGGCGGGGCGAATTCACTCTGGGTCCTGACCTCCAGCCATTGGGCCACGAAATAGCTGGCCACCAGGAGGACCCCCATGATCAGGACGAACAGGACACGAGAACGAAAAGGGTCCACCAGCATGTTTTTGTTGTTTTCCACGGGCCTGCCTCCTGGTGTGGTGATTCTGATGCCAAGTGAGGAAAAAGATCGGTAAAGGCAGTTACCACACGGGCGGGGGAAAGTCAAAAAAAGGGCGTGGGAAAGCTGGTTTTTTTGTGGGGTGCGCAAGTGCGCTTCCCCGGGGCCTGGCGGGTCCCAGGCCCCGGGGCGGAGGCGGGGTCTTATCCCGAGGCCTTTTCGCTGTTTTGCTTTTCCACCTTCAGCTTGAGCGGCGCGATCTCCTCGCCCCAGTAGATGGTCCGGTGCGGGAAGGGGATCTCGATGCCCCGCTCGTCAAAGGCCTTCTTCAGCCGGCGGCGGTATTCCCGGCCCACGTACCACTGTTTGACAGGCCTGGTTTTCAGCCGGGCCTTGACCACCACCGCGGAGTCGCCAAAGGAATCCACCCCCATCATCTCCATGGGCTCGATGATGAACGGCCCATACTCCGGGTCGTTCTGCATGTCTTCGGCCACTTCCAGCATGACGCGGGCCACCTCGTCGGTGTCCTCCTTGTAGGCCACCTCCATGTCAAACACGACGGCAGACCAGTCCTTGGTCATGTTGGAGAGCGAGTTGATCTTGCCATTCTGGAACACGTGCACCGTGCCGGAGAGGTCCCGCAGGAGGATGGCCCGCAACCCGATGTCCTCCACCAGGCCGGCCGTGCCGTTGATGATGGCCACATCCCCCGTGCGCACGTGGTTTTCCAAAAGGATGAAAAACCCGGAGATCACGTCCCGCACCAGCTCTTGGGCGCCGAAGCCGAAAGCTAAGCCGATGATGCCCGCGCCCGCGATCAACGGCGCGATGTCCACCCCCACCTTTTTCAGAAGCGCCATGAGGATGACGGCCCACAACAGGGTCCTGACCGCGGCGTTTAGGATGCGGACCAGGGTGTTTACCCGCTTTTCCTGTTCGTCCGGATCGATGCTGTTGTTCTTTTTCATCCGGGCGAGCATCATGCCCCGGGCCTTGCCCAGAAGCCAGCCCGCGGCCTTCAGGGCCACGACGGCCAGGACGATGATGACGATGATGGACGGAATGGAGGTGACCAGCCATTGCACGAATTGCTGCAGCATGGCGGACCAGAACTCCCCGGTCATCCACTGTTCCATGAGAGGCCTCCCTGGCAGCGGGTAGCAGAAAAACGCCCGCCCGTGTCCGGGCGGGCGAACGGGATCGCCTCAAGGAGGTAAATCCTTCCCATGGTTTTGTCAAAAGCCGCGGGCAGGGATTGGGATTTTTTCCCCCGCGGAACCGTCCCCGCGGCAAGGGGCCGTCACAGCATCAGGTGCAGGGCCGCAGGAGTTGTGGGCGTCCTGGTGGTGCAGGTCCACCCGGCCCGGAGGCAAGGACGGCCCTGTCCCCGGCGCGGCGCCGCCGGGTCTTTTCCTTTTTGGGGCGCACCGGCTTCCATGGCCTTCTCCTTTTCGTTCAAGACCGGGGCTCAATAATTCTCCCCGGAATCCTTCTTCACCTGGTCGACCTGGTCCAGGAGCTCGCCGGCCAGCTTGCCCACTTCGCGGTTGATCTTGCGGATGATGTTGTACACGCCGCCCACGGTGTTGTCGTGGATCTTGCGCACCCGTTTGGTGGTGGGGGCGGTGATGTCGATCTTCTCCAGGGTGTCAAAGGGCATGTCCGCGATTTGGCGGTGGATCTCCTCCACGCTGGTTGCTCCCTTGTCCACCATTTCCTGCACGAGGTCCCGGATTTTCAAAAGCTTGGACATGGTTCTCTCCTTTTCGGTTTCATGGTGTTGTCTGAAACGGGAAAAACCCTTGCTTGGGCATCCGCCCCCGCCTCGTCGCCGCCCGGAAGCGGGACGGGTTTTCCTGCGGTCCAGGCCGCTATCTTCCTGTATACGCCCATGTCCCTGGCCAGGGCAAAATGATGCAGGCCGGCGGCGAGCAAAAAATCCGCACCCGGCTCCAGCCCCCGCGAAGCCGCCGCGGCCCGGGCGCTTTGGACCCGCACCAGCAGGTCGCCCAGGGCCAGGCTGGCGGGATGCCCGGGGTCCGTGGTAAAGGTTCCGGCCACGGCCAACTGCCGCACCCGGGAAAATCCGTCGTGGTTGTCCACAACCCGGCCGAACCGCAGGTCCTTGATGGCCGCGCTCCGGAAATCCAGGAAATCGCGGAGCGAAACGGCCAGGGGAAAGCCCGCCAGGCCCAGCAGGCGGGTGGCCAGATGCACGCCCTTTTCCAGGGGCGCGCCACGGTGCGGAGTCCCCAAATACACGGAGGCCAACGAGGCCTCCGTCCATGAGGCCTTGCGCGAAAACCCGTCGGCGATCGCGCATTTCGCCACCAGGCCGCCCATGCTATGACCGACAAACAAAATCTCCGTCACCGGAACCGGGTACGCCGCCGCCAACTCGTCTACGAGCCGCGAAAGGCGTTTTCCGTTTTCCTCCACCCGCACCCCGGTATTGTACCGCACAAAACAGGGCGTGTAACCAAGGTCCTTTTCCAGCATCATGCCGTAGGTGACCCCCGGCTGCCCGGGGAAATCGAAAACCCGCTCGGTACAGCAAAGCCCGTGGACGAAAACGGCCACTTTGCCCGTTGCCCGGCCTGCCGTGGCCGCGTCCCCCGGGGCCACGGGACGGCCCTCGCGGTAAAAGGCCATGGGCACGGCCAGGTGGCTGCCCACTTCCTCCATGTAGTCCCCGGCCAGGCCGTTTAAAAACGCGGTGAGCTTTTCCATCCACCGGTGGATGCCGCCAATGAGGCAGGCCGCTGTCCGGCTCATCCCGGCCAGAGCTTGCCGCTTTTCCCCTGGTTCGCATTTTTTCGCCCGACCCATGAATTTTTCGCCCTTTCCTTGTTCCTCCTCCGGGCGCCCGTGGCGGCGCTCCCGGCTTTTTGGGCACAGCCTAAATTTTGCTATTGACCTTGTCAAGTATTTTTGTCATATTTTTGAGCAAAAATTTTTGTTCCTTTTTTGTGACATTAAAAGGTTCAGCGTCGACAAGCAGGTGTTGAGACTCTAAAAGGCGGCGAAGGAGGGAGACCATGGCCATCAAGCCCATCGAGGAAAAAGACGGGGAAAAGTCCGCCCTGCTCAGGGTGACCATTCCCAAGAAGCTTTTGCACGAGATCCGGGAGACCAAGAAGCTGTGCAGGGAGTACGGCTATGCCTTTGACATCAAGCCGGACGTGAGGGAGGCCCTGGAAAGGGCGGTTTTCGAGGCGAAGAAGACCGTGGAAAAGGCCAAGAAGGAGGGCGCGACCCGGCGGGAGGTGGAGCCGGAAGCCGAGGACTAACCCCTCACGGTCTTCGACGCCGTGGGGGCTAAAACACCACGACCGTCTTCATGGCCGTGTGCTTCGCCTTCTCCAGGTTGGTGCGGATCATGGACTTGTAGTCCTTGAGCGCGAACCGGTGGGTGACCATGGAAGCCAAAAACGACGGGGCCTTTTGCGCCAGGTCCACGGCCAGGGAAAAGGCGTGCCGCCGCTTTCCCTGGTGCCGGATGTTCCCGTAGGCGTACACGCCCTTGATGGTCAGCACCTTGAGCCACAGGGGGGTCAGGTCCAGGGTCACGTCGTGGCCCACGCCGATGACGGAAATGGCCCCGCCCATGGCCATGGATCGCAGGCACGCGTTCACCGTGGCGGAGTTGCCCACCGTGTCGAACACCTTGTCGAACCCGCCCATGAGCACGTTCGCGCCGATCATGGGCTTGTAGGACCGCGCCCCGCACACCCGCACCGCCGCCGCGGGAATGTCCCCGTCCCGGGCCACCTCGTCCGCCCCGGCCCGTGCGGCGTACTCCGCGGCCACGGGGCTCGGCTCCACAACCGTCACCCGGCAGCCGATGCCAAGTGCGCGGATGGCGTGGACCACCAGGGAGCCGATGACCCCGCCGCCCACCACCAGCACGTCGTCGCTCTTGCGCGGCCGGTTGTCCGCCACGGCCTGCAGGGCGATGGCAAAGGGCTCGATCACCACCGCGGCCAGGTCCGGCAGGGAGTCGGGAAGGACGTACACCTGGCTCTCGTGCACCACGCACAAGGGCGCGAACCCGCCGCCCGCGTCGCGGCAAAGCCCGTTGATCAGGCCGGGAGAAAGCGCGCCGCGGGCGAAGTTCTCGCAGTTCCCCGGCCTGCCCGCCCGGCACGCCTCGCAGGGTGGCTCCACCTCCCGCGTGGGGCAGTTGAGATGCGGGGCCACGGCCACCCGGTCCCCGGGCGCGACCTTCTTCACCCCCTCCCCCACCTCGGCCACTTCCCCGAAGAACTCGTGGCCCATGATGGCGGGAAAGCTCACAAAGGGCGTCACCGTGGGCGAGTCCTTCAACAGGATCATGTTTAAGTCCGATCCGCAGAACCCGCACATGCCTGTCTTGATCTTCACCCACCCCGGCCGTGGAGGGGCCGGCTCCGGCACCTCGTCCAGGCTGACCGTGGCCAGCGGTCCCTCGTAAAACGCCCGGCTGCCGAGCCGCCCCAAGACCTTTAAGGCCGCAAACCGGAGAGGCGAGGGGTTGTAGCGAAGAGCCAACATGAAAAGCCTCCTTTAATGCTTCGTGTTCCCCTTGGGCCGGCCGGCGTTGGTCATGGCTCGTACCAGCCATAGCCGCTGCACGCGCCGCACCGGACGCACCCGGCCAGGGATCTTTGCGAGTGCAGGCCCGCCCGAGACAGGATTTCCCCCGCCTTTGGATACAGGTCTTCCAGGACTTCCGGGGACGGGGGACGGGAATGCGCCATTTGGTTGCCCGGCACCGGGCGGAAGGGCACCACCAGGGGAAACACGCCCAGGTCCGCGGCCATGCGCACGCCGTCCAAAAGGGCGTCCGGCGTCTCGCCCAGCCCGGCCAGGTAAAAGGTGCTCACCTGGTTTTCGCCGAACCGATCCACGGCCCGCCGCCAGGCCCGGAGAAAGGCCTCCTTGCCCATGGCGGCCTTGGCCGGGGCCACGCGGGAGAGCACGTCCGGGTCCGGGCTTTCCAGGTGGAGGCCGATGGTCCTGGCTCCCGACGAGGCCAGCATCTCCAGCACCCCGGGGTCCTCTGGGGGCTCCACCTGCACGTGCACGGCCAGGCCCTCCCCAGCCACGGCCTCGACGCACGCGCACAGGATGGCCAGCTTGCGCACGTCCCGGCCGAAACCTCCCGTGGTCAGCACCGCGTGGGTCGCCCCGTCCAGGTCCCGGGCCAGGGCCGCTGCCCGGGCCAGGACGGGCGGGCTCTTCTGCTCCACGGCGGTTCCCGCGTCCAGGGAGGCGCGGATGCCGCAAAAGGCGCATTGGGACCCGCGGGGCCAGTGCACGCAGGTCTGGAACACGGTGGTGGCCAGGCAGTCCGTGCCATGGAGAAGGGCATGGCGGGAAAGGCGCTCCCCGGTGCCCGTGGTCCGGGTCTCGAACCGCCCGCCGCAGGAGACCTCCGCCCGCGCCACGGGCTTACCGGCATCGCACAGCCAGGTCTCGCCCTCCAGGTCCTCCAGGGACAGGGGGGATTGGGCCACGTAGCCCGAAAACGCGGGCACGCACAGGGCGCGGCCGGAAACCAGCAGGGTCACGCCCTCGGACGGCCCCGCGCCGCCCCTGCGGCCGGGGGCTCCGGCGGGCACGCGCACGCCCAGGCTCTGGGCGCGGACCAGGGTCCGGGCCAGGCGGGGCAAGCCTATCCTTCCCCCCGGCGCATCATGCGGCCGGGCCGCCTTTCCGGGTGGTAGCCTTGCGGATCCACCACGATTTCGCCGTTCACCAGCACGTACTCGATCCCCGGCGGGAAGTGCTCCGGGTCCAGCGCCGTCGAGTTCGTGCCCAGCCGGGCGGGGGAGAACACCACCAGGTCCGCCCAGTAGCCCGGGGCCACGGTGCCCCTCAAGGGGACGCCCAACTGGGACGCGGGCAGGCTGGTGCACTTGCGGATGCCCTCCTGGAGCGGGATGAACCCCTTGTCCCCGGTATACCGGGAAAGGAACTTGGGGTAGCAGTCGTAGGTCAAGTGCGAAGGCCGGCCGTGGACCATGGGGATGGTGTCCGTGGCGATGGACACGTTTTTGTCCACCAGCGTCTCTTTCAGCGAAAGCTCCACGAACGGGTCCCCGGGGTAGGTGGCGGTCTCGAAGATGAGCACCCGGCCGGATTCTTCCAGGGCCAGGTCGCAGGCCGCGTCAAAGGGGTGCTTGCCCGTCTCCCTGCCGATTTCCACGAAGTTCTTGCCCACCAGGTGCTGGTTTTCGTCCGAGGCCACGCTCATCACGTACGCGCAGTCCCAGCCCATGACCTTGAACAGGTTCATGGACCACGCGTCCCGGTCCCGGTGGGGCCATACGGGCTTGCCCTTTTCGATGCTCCTCTTGATCTCCTTCCTGGTGGCCGGGTCCGCGATGCGTGCCAGGATGGACTTCATGCCTCCCTGGAGGCTCCACGGCGGGAAGAAGGCGAACAGGTGGGTGAACCCCGCGCTGGTGGGCATGGCGTCCACGCCCACGGGGAACCCCTGGTCCACCAGGTCCGCCACCTTCTCCAGGTACGGCCGGGTGGCCCCGGCGATGGGAAAGGGAAACGGCCGCAGGTTGTAGGCCGCGGAAAGCGCCTTCACCGCCTTCTTGGCCAGGTACCCCCAGGGCTGTGGGAAGTTGGGCACCCAAAACAGGTGGCTGATCTGCACCGGGATCTCCGCCTTGCGGCCCACGGTCAACACCTCGTCCATGGCGTTGGCCAGGGTGTCGGAGTTGTACGAGCGCAAATGGCTGGTGAACACGCCGTTGTAGTCGTGCACCACCCGGCCCAGTTCCAAAAGCTCCCGCTCGTCGGAACACAGGCCCGGAAAATACATCAGCCCGGTGGAAAGCCCGAAGGCCCCCGCCTCCATGCACCCGGCCAGGGCCTTTTTCATGATGGCGATATCCCGGGGCTCCGCCAGGCGGGTGTCGTCGCCCATGGCGTGGGAGCGGATCATGCCGTGGGGGGCCAGGATCCCCACGTTCTGCACCAGCCCCGGGGCCTGAAGGGCCTCCAGCATCTCGCCGAACCCCTGCCAGGTCACGTACTTCCGCTGGTCGCCGCCCATGAAGATGTCGAAGAACTCGAACTGCATGTCCGGGTGGCGGTCGGAGATGGGGCCCAGCGCCACGCCGCAGTTGCCGCCGATGAAAGTGGTGATGCCCTGGCGCACCAAGGGCTCCAGGATACTTGCCGCCTCGGGCCGGTGCAGGGCCAGGTCCGCGTGGGTGTGCACGTCGATGAACCCCGGGCACACGGCCAGGTCCCGCGCGGGAATGCGGGTCTTGGCCTGGGCCTGGGAAAGGTCGCCTATGTCCGCCACCTTGCCGTTTGCCACGCCCACGTCCTTGCGAAAGGGCTTCTGCCCGGTGCCGTCGTAGACCAGGGGACTTTCCAGGATGAAGTCAAACTCCATGGCGCGGCCTTCCTTTAACCCGGATTATTCACGCGTTCGATTCGCGCGAGAGCAAGGAAGGAGGAGGGAAGCTGTACTTTTGTACCGCGACCCCCTCCTGACGCAGCTAGCAAGGAAGGAGGAGGGAAGCTGTACTTTTGTACCGCGACCCCCTCCTGACGCAGCTATCGCGTGAATCGGGCTCGCCGGAAGGGTGAAAAATTTCACCGATGTCAGCATTCCCCAAAGAAACAGCGTGCATTTTTCAAGGACCCTTCCATTGGCACTTAACCTGTTTAAATCCATATAAATATTTTATTCAGTGCATGAATGATTCGGGTTAAGCGTTCTTGATCCGAGGAGGGCTGAATCACGCGGGGCAATCACCATCATCACACCCGGCAACAGTAGAAAAACGCCCAGGGGGAAGAAAGTCAACGCCCTTTTTGCGAGGAGCCGGCCGCCGCCGTGGAAAAGAAAGCCCCAAACCCGGGGTCATGCGGCCTTGTACTTCTTGGCCATGCCCAAAAGCGTTTCGTCCTCCAGAGGGTAAATGACGTCCTGGGGATCGTAGTCCCCGGACTCCAGCATGGTTTTCACACCCGTAAGCTCGTCTTTGCAATGGGCCTTGCACGCCGAGGGCCGGAAGGCGCGGTTCCAGATGAACAAGAGGGCGGAGGGGATCAAAAG